>NZ_HF999053.1:0-44551 GCF_000433815.1 Blautia sp. CAG:257 | reverse complement strand
CCTTTTCTTTATAAAAAAGGATATAAAGGTATTGGAATAACATGGTTACTTTTATTGACGGGGCTGTAAATATAGTGGTAAGCTGTATTTAGCATAGTTGGGATAAGCTTTTAGCAGCAGCGGTATTTTGGATGGAGTATTTATTCCTTCTTTGTAATCTTATCGGCGCTGTTCTATCCGGCAGAAGTTTTGTCTTATTTTCATATTGTTTTAAAAAGAACAGGTGGTACAGAGCCAGGGAGAATGGTATTGGGGAAGGGGGGATTGAATGAAGAACATAAGTGAACAGGAGTTTTGGCAGAAGATTGTTAGTGAATTTTATACACAGGGCAAATTAGTCAGGAATCCTATAATTGCCTGAACGCTTTTCTTGAGTGTCCTGAAATTATAGAAATGTTGAACGGCTGTGAACTGAGCTCGGAAGAGTGTAAACAATATAGAGCAGCGATTTTAGATGTGCTGAGTACGAAGAGATCCGATCTTACAAAAAGAGAAGATTCAATCCGACAAAAACTTTCAGATCGGAATAAAAAAGCAGAAGAGTATTTGCTTGATGAAAAAACGTTCATAGATGAACACATGGAAGAAACTGTTCAATTTCTGATTATGCAGGGGATCTGTAAAAGCCAGGGAGAAGAGTTGTCGGCTATTTTAAGTTCAAAAGTAAAGTACAGGAAATACAGTAAACATAAAGGGTTTAGTATGGGATTATATGAAGCAAGTCCAGTATTTGACCTTACAGTGGGGAATGCGGAAAGAGGGAGTTTTTATAAGAGAGTACCAAAAGACAAATATGGAAAGCTGGAATATTTATTCCGAGAGGATGGCAGATTAGTATCTATTATTTATTATTCAAGTGAAAGCTACCATAATATTTGTTGTGTCTTATATTCAAAGAGTTATATATATTATATGGTTTTTGAGCAGCTTTGTGGAAATAAAACATTGTATGGTATAAAGATTTTAAAAAATCTTAATAACAAATTGGAATATTTGAAATGGTGTGTGTATGAAGGCAAAACAGGAATACACAGAGTAGGTAAGGAAACTTATTTGTATGATAACAGCAAAATAGAAAAATGGTGGTATGAAGAATTTTGGTTTCCAATATATAATGAAAATACAACTTTAGATGGGACCATAATAAGAGAGCTTTGTACCGGAATATACGATAAGGAAGGATATATGTCCGGATATAAAGTTGATTCATATATCGGAAACAGATTAGCGAAGGAGGTATTCCGGGAAAAACTTGTACATATATCCGGTTATGATGAGTTTTATTTGTCGGAAAAAGAAAGATTGGATACGGGAAAGGATTCCTTAAGATGGAAATACCCTCCAAATTATTTTGACTGAAGATCAGAGGGATTATTCTATATAAATAGCTTTGTATGGGGTTATGGAGTTTGTAAATATTTGATGTCTACATTATAGATGGAACAATTCATATTTAGGGGGCTTGTATGTGGTACGAGATTTCTTCTGAGAGAGATATAAATGATTTTATGAAAAAAATAAATTTTTTCCATGACTGTTGTATTAAAGAATTGAAATATTCAAGTGGGGCATATGTAAATAATAGATATGAAATGTATCCGGTAAATGATAAGAGGATATTAAATGTAGCATTTCAATGCCAAAGTGAAGAAAATGGTATGTTTGAATTGGAATTTCAAGGTTTAAAATATTTAAAATTATTACCGTTAGATGAAACGTATACATGTGAAATACTTGATGCCACTATGTTTATGCAAAACGAATTGATTTATTGGTGTGACTGTGGAGGATTATCAGAAGCAGATTTAGATGATTATATGGGAACAGTAATTTGTGCTGAAAAATTAAGATGGAGATCAATTATTAACCATATGGGAGACCGAGAGTTTTATTAAAATTTATACTAAGGAGTCATTGACTGAACTGCCGCACAATTAAACTAAGTTGATTAAACAATTTTTAGTATACAGACTCGTAGTGTCACTTATTTGTACCGCTCACTGAAAGGCGGAGGAATGGAGGATATTGATATGTCAGTAGATATTGATACTTTATTTGAAATGATGGATGAGGGGCAACCAGCAGAGATTCAGGAAGAGGCTCTCAGAGAGGCGAGAAAGATAAAATCCTTATCTGTATTTATGCAGCCTATAGAATATGGATGGTCGTGGGAAAATTGTGCAAAGGTAATCTGTGAAAAAACTGATGAAGAATTAAATAAATACACATGTGAGATGCTGGAGTGGCTGCAGGATATCAACTGGCCTGGGGCATTTTTGATCATGGAGAGGCTGGAAAAAATGGAGCCTCAGTTTTTGGTGCATGCTGTTGGTTATCAGGTAAAGCAGGCGCTTCTGCTAAAAGATAATGAATGGCTGGGATGGATGTCATATCTTATAAAAAATAAAAAGTTTTATGATGCACTTTCTGAAGAAAAAAAATACCAGAAAATACTGAAAAGATACTATGAAGAATACTGGGGGGAATTAGAATACTAAATCTAATGGGGACGTTTAACGTCCCCATACTACTTTACGGCTGATCAGGCCGGCTACGACTGCAGTAGCGGCTTCAGCGATCCAGAAGGCATGCCATACTCCTACAGCACCAAAAACTTTGCTGAGGACGAAGGCAGCAGGAATGATGATCAGTACATATCTGCACAGAGAGATGATAAGAGAAGGGGTTCCCTTTCCCAAACCCTCCAGTGCGCCGCAGGCAGTAACAGATACTGCGGAAACCAGGAAGCCGGCGCTGATGATACGGAGAGCTGTTTTTCCTGCAAGGACAGTTTCGGCATTGGAGGTAAACAGTCCCATCAACTGTCCGGGAACTGCCAGGCAGATAACGGTTCCGATGATCATAATGACGCTGCTCATGGCAAGCGTTACCATATAGATTTTTTTCACACGTTTGTGTTCTCTTGCTCCATAGTTATATCCGATCACAGGGCGCATACCCTGGACGATTCCGCTGGCAGGAAGATAGAGGAAGGTCTGAAGCTTGTAATAAATGCCCAAAATTACCACATAGCTCTGGGAGTAAACAGCAAGCAGGCTGTTCAGCACGGAGATCAGAAGGGAGGGGAGCGCAATATTCAGAATTGCCGGAACTCCCACAGCATAAAGTTTTTTGTCCATGCTGCTGTCTGGTTTCAGACATGTTTTCCTGATGCGTACAGGAATTGGGCGGGCAAAATAGATCACCAGGTAAATGATCAGATTTAAAACCTGTCCAAGACCTGTTGCCAGGGCAGCGCCTTCGATTCCAAGTGCAGGGAAGGGACCAAGACCGAAAATCAGAACCGGGTCCAGTATAATATTGGTAATACAGCCGCACATCAGTGAAAACATGGTAACTTTCATTCTTCCAACTGCCTGGAAAATCTTTTCAAAAGCAAGATCAAGCCCTATTACAACAGAAAAGGCAAAAACAATGCCGGAATATCTTACGCCCAGATCAATAACCTTTTTGTCCGGTGTAAAAAGCCCAAGAAAGGAGGGCATGATCAGAGTACAGACTACCATCATAATAAGTCCGTGTACAGCGGACAAAACCGTTCCGTGAGTAGCGGCAATATCTGCATTGTGTTTATTTCCGGCTCCCAGATGAAAAGCAATCTGCGAGCTGATTCCCACGCCAAAACCAATGGCAATGGCATTCACCAGGTTCTGGATGGGAAAGACCAGGGAAAGCGCTGTCATGGCATCTTCACTGATCTGCGCAACAAAGAAGCTGTCTACTATATTATACAAAGAGTTTACCAGCATGGAGATCACCATGGGGAGAGCCATGGACATAATCAGAGGAAATACTGGCTTTTCTTTCATAAAAGTATTGTTCATTTATATTCCTCCTGTTGGTTTATAAAAAAGACTTTTATGGCAAAAAAATAAGCCGCACAACTACCGGATGGTAATTGTGTGGCGAAAAGTGGCCTGGCCAAAAAAGTCCACACTGTGTTTTGGACAGGTGACATTGTAGCATGGTATAAGCTGTGTCGTCAAGAGAGGTTTGTCTTTTTGTTGCGAGTATTTTTTGGTTGTGATACACTGGGGATATCTTTCAGAAAAATCAGCGGTCAGTATGATTATGGCAGGAGATTTTCTGTACAGACAGGAAAAGAGGGGTATTATGGAAAAAGTACTTACGCTGCAGGCAACGATTTTTCTTCTGGTAGCAGTGGGATTTATGCTGAAGCGCATCGGGCTCATTGGACCGCAGGGACAAAAAAACCTGAACGATCTTGTTATTTATGTGATTCTGCCCTGCAACATTCTTCATGCATTTATGAACAGTCCTGTGGAGGGCAGACTATTGTATTATCTGGAGGTCCTTCTGATCTCTGTCGGGATTCAGATTTTTTGCGTGTTTTATGGAAGGCTGATCTTCAGGAAGGAACCAGAGGGGAAAAATAAATGTCTCCGGTATGGAACGATCTGTTCAAACGCAGGGTTTCTGGGAAATCCGGTAGCAGAGGGGATTTACGGGGCAGAGGGGCTGGTGCTTGCCAGTATTTATCTGATTCCTCAGAGGATCATGATGTGGACTTCCGGACTGGCAGTTTTTTCCGGAACCACAGACCGGAAAGGAACGGTCAGGAAGGTTCTGACGCATCCCTGTATTATTATGAGTGAACTGGGTATTCTTCTTATGTTTACCGGGTGGAAGCTTCCGGCGCCGGTTACAGATGCAGTGGATTATATAGGAAACTGCAATACAGCTTTTTCCATGATGGCAGTTGGAATGATTCTTGCAGATATCAATGTAAAGGATTTCTGGGACCGGACTGTGGCAAAGTTTACGTTTCACAGGCTTGTGGTGATTCCGGCAGTGGTGTACGGAGTCTGTAGCTTTCTGCCTCTTGATAAAAATGCTTTTGGCATCTGTGTACTGCTGGCTGCCATGCCGGCAGGCGCTACAACAAGTATTCTGGCAGAGAAATATGGGGTGGATTCTCCCTTTGCAACAAAAATGGTTATTTTTTCTACTTTGTTATCGCTTCCCACAATCTGTCTGTGGAGTATGGTATTGTAACAGGAAAACTCTGGACAGGGGATTGATAGAGAACTGTAATTAAGGGAAATGAGAAATTCAGAGGTCGGAGGAGAAGCCCAGCTCTGGTTAGAAACGACTGTGAGATTTTATTTGCAGCAGGAAAGCAGGTTGGATTATGAAATATGGATACTTTTTCTATGTGATTATGGGATTTTTGTCAGGAAGTATTTTGTTTGGACGGCTGATTCCTATGATCTTTCGGGGAGTGGATGTTCAGACCGAGTCTGAGGATGGAAATCCGGGAACGTTTAATGCATTTGCTTGTGGAGGCGCTTTTTGTGGGATACTGGTTCTTCTGGCAGATCTGGGAAAGGGGGCGCTTCCGGTTGCCCTGTGCGCCAGGGATCTGGGAATGGATTCCTGGATGTTTGCGCTGGTAATGGCCGCGCCTGTATTCGGACATGCTCATTCTCTGTTTCAGAAAGGACATGGGGGCAAGGCTATTGCAGTATCTTTTGGCGTACTGATCGGACTGCTTCCTCTGTGGCAGCCTCTGGCAGCTCTGATTTTCTGGTATCTGCTGTTTGTAATCGTAATATCTGCCAGGTCTAATACCAGAAAAAGCGTATATACGTTTCTGGCCTTTGCTGTTACTGTTATGCTGACAGTGCCGCGCAGAACAGTCTTGGCCGGCTGTGTCCTGATGTCAGGGATTGTGATACATAAACATTGTCTGAAGGCAAATGCCGCATACAGGCGGGGAGAGGAATGGAGACTTGAATGAAAGCATTGATTTTGTCCTGCAATACAGGAGGCGGACATAATTCTGCAGCCCGGGCGATTGCAGAGGAGATGCAGGAGAGAGGCGACGAGGCATATGTACTTGACTATCTCTGCCTTGCAGGAGAGGGAGTTTCACGTCTGGTAGGAGACGGATATGTTCAGATTGTCAAAAAAACGCCCAGACTTTTCGGGCTTTTTTATAAGCTGGGAATGGTAGCCAGCCGGTTGCTGAAGAAATCTCCTGTGTATTATATTAACGGGAGAATGGCAAAGTATCTGGACGGATATTTACGTGAACATCCGGTTGATGTTCTGATCATGCCGCATCTTTATCCGGCAGAAACAATTACTTATATGAAACGAAAGGGCATGAAGCTTCCGCTTACGGTGGCAGTAATGACAGATTACACCTGTATTCCCTTCTGGGAGGAGACAGACTGTGATTATTATGTGCTTCCCCATGAGGCTTTAAAAAAGTCCTGTGTCAGACGGGGGATTCCTGCGGAGAAGCTTTTGGCTTTTGGGATTCCGGTGGCTAAGAGCTGCCGGAGGAATACAAGCAGAGAACAGGCAAGGGAGAAGCTGGGGCTTGATACGAAAGGCAGATATTTTCTGGCAGCCGGAGGAAGTATGGGGGCCGGAGATCTTTCCGAGCTTGTAAAAAAGCTTTTGGAAGGCACAGCTCAGGAAAAAATTCTTGTGATCTGCGGAAGCAACCGCAAGGCGGAACAGAAGTTGAAAAAAGAGTTTTGTAAACAGCCCCGGGTACAGATTCTGGGATTTACCACTCAGATGTCTCTTTATCTGAAGGCCTGTGACGTTCTTTTTACAAAGCCGGGCGGTTTGACATCTACAGAAGCGGCAGTGACGGGTGTGCCGATGATCCATACGGCTCCGATTCCCGGCTGCGAAACAGTAAACCGGAAATTTTTTATGAAGGCAGGCATGAGCTGGTCAGCAATTACCCTCAATGGGCAGGTGGAAAAAGGAATCCAGCTTATGAACGATCCTGAGGCGGTAGCTCAGATGGTCAGCGCTCAGAAAAAGCAGATTCACGGAAACGCGGTAGAGAAGCTGTATGAATTTATCAGCGGAGAAATCCAGAAAAGAAACAGGTTTTGAACAGCAAAGAAATCCCCCCGGGAGGGTTGCAGGAGGGATTTCTTTTTTTATATAATAAAGCCGTCTATAAAAAGTCCATTATAAAAATTTTATTGCCACAGGCAGCAGGAAATGAAAATTAACCGGCAGCCACAGGCAGGAACCGAAAAAATACAGGATTCTTTTTATAGAAAGAACATACTAACAGAAAGAGCAGAAAGAATCATGAATACGTTAAAGGAAGAAATTCATGCCTACTGGACACAGCGTGCAGAGGGCTATTCAGAATATAATCAGCAGGAAATGGCAGACGCCAGACGGAGTATGTGGAAGAACAAGCTTCTTTCTCTCTTTGAAGAGAATTTTCCGGGAAAGAACCCGGAGGAGCTGAAGGTTCTTGATGTGGGAACCGGACCGGGATTTTTTGCCCTGCTTCTTGCGGAGGCCGGATATCAGGTAACGGCAGCAGACGTTACAGAGGAGATGCTGAAAGAGGCAAAAAAGAATACAGGAGTGTTTGCGGAAAAAATCACCTGGAAGCTCAGTGACGCCCAGAAGCTTGAACTGGGAGACTGCGAATTTGACGCGGTATTTTCCAGAAATGTTACCTGGAATCTGGAAAACCCGGGACAGGCGTATGAGGAATGGGTACGTGTGCTGAAACCGGGCGGACTTCTGTGCAATTTTGATGCAGACTGGTACGGTCATCTTTATGATGAGGAAAAGCGCAGCGGTTACGAGAAGGACCGCCAGAGGGTGGAAGAAAAAAATCTGGAAGATTATTATACAGGAACAGATATTGAACGGATGGAGGCCATTGCCAGACAGGTTCCTTTAAGCAGACAGAAGCGTCCTCAGTGGGATGTGGAAGCCCTGAAAAATGCAGGGCTGACAGAAGTAAGCTGCGACACAGAGGTGTGGAAACAGGTATGGACAGAAGAAGAGATCGCAAATAATGGCTCCACCCCAATCTTTCTTCTTTCCGGGAAAAAAAGAGAAAGCTTTTGCCTCAATCATATTTCAGTGGAACCCGGAAACGTGTGGACTGGTTATCTGGAGCTGGGACAGGGCGAATTCCGGCTTCCGGCTGCCGTGCTTCATGGAACAAGACCTGGAAAAACAATGCTGATCACAGCAGGAGTCCACGGGGGAGAATATGTGGGAATACAGGCTGCTATTGAGCTTTCACAGAAGCTTAAAATTCAGAAAGTGGCAGGTACCATTATTATTGTAAAGGTGATAAATGTTCCGGCATTTGAGCGCAGAAACGGAAGTATGGGACTGACAGACGGAAAAAACCTGAACAGGGAATTTCCCGGAAATCCAAAAGGTACAGAAATGGAACGTCTTGCGTGGGCAGTTTCCCATGAGCTTCAGCCGGCAGCAGATTATTACATTGACCTGCACAGTGGGGATGACTATGAACAGCTGACTTCTTATGTGTATTATGCGGGCATGGCAGATGAAAAAACAGTCAGTCAGTCAAGACGCATGGCAGAGCAGGTGGACGTACCTTACATGGTCCGCTCCAATGTGGCGTCAGGGGGCGCTTATAACTATGCGGCTTCTCAGGGAATACCCAGTATTCTTATTGAGCGGGGCGGTATGGGAGCCTGGACCAGTGAAGAAGTACGCTCTACAAGAAGAGATGTCAGGAATATTCTCTGTCATCTGGGAATTTATCAGGGGAAAAAGGATTACAGAACTTATTATCCTCTGGATGTTACAGATATCTGTTATCAGGACGCTTCCCGGGACGGGTTGTGGTATCCCTTTAAAAAGCCCGGCGATATGATCCGGGAAGGAGAGATTCTGGGTGAAGTGCGGGATTATGAAGGCGGTCTTCTGGAGCTGAGCGTGGCCGAGTATGACGGTGTGATCCTGTATCAGACCGGCACGCTTCAGGTACTGGGGGACGGGCCGATGATCGCTTATGGAAAGATTGTCAATCCCTATGATGAGCGGAAAGAGCGAATTGTAAGCTACTGGGAAAAAAGAAGCGGAGATTTCCTGGAACATAAAAGGGCGGAGCTTCACAGTCCTATGTCTGAACGATGGCTTTATGAAATAAAAAATCAGCTTCCTCAGGACAGAAATCTCAGGGTCCTTGACGTGGGCTGCGGAGCGGGATTTTTTTCCGTGCTTCTGGCAAAAGAAGGATATCAGGTCACTGGTGTGGATCTGACGCCTGATATGGTTGAAAATGCTAGAACGCTTGCAGAAGAGGAAAAAACAGACTGTGAGTTCTTTGTAATGGATGCAGAAAATCTGAGATTTGCAGACGAAAGCTTTGACGTGGTGATTTCCCGAAACCTTACCTGGACCCTTCCGGATGTAAAAAGCGCTTACAGAGAATGGGTGCGCGTACTGAAAAAAGGCGGCATACTTTTGAATTTTGATGCAAATTACGGGCTCAGTGATTTTACAGACCTGTCCGAGCTTCCGGACAACCATGCGCATCAGGAAATTGGCGATGATATGATGAGAGAATGTGAGGAGATCAAACGTCAGCTTCCAATCAGTTCCTATAGCCGTCCGGCCTGGGATCTGGAGACTTTGGGGGCAATGAAGCTTCAGGAATTTTCTGTGGATCTGGGAATCAGCAGCAGGATTTATGTGGAAAAGGATGAGTTTTATAATCCCACACCAATGTTTATGCTGAGAACCTGTAAGTAAAAGAACTATAAAGGAAAAAATTATGGATTTAAAACAGCTGCAGTATTTTGTGACCTGCGCTCAGACCGGCTCTGTCAGCGAGGCGGCAAAAATTTTATATTCCACTCAGCCCAGTGTCAGCAAGGTGGTAAAGGCTTTGGAGGATTCTCTGGGAATGCAGCTTTTTGAGCGGCTTCCCAGAGGGATCCGTCTTACGCCTCAGGGAAGTCAGGTATATCGTTATGCCTGTAAAATTGTAGGCGAAGTCACAAAGCTGGAAGCCATGGCGGACCACGGTATGACAAAATGGCTCAGGATTTCCGCAAATCCAAGCTCTTGGTTCGCCACTCATTTTGTGGATTTTTATAATGAGAATTATGACAGAAATTATCATTTTCAGATTTACACGGCAGGAGTTCGGACAGTGATGGAACGCGTCCGGGACTATCTGGATGATGTGGGGTTTGTGTATATTCTGGAACGGCAGAAAGAGGACTTTTTTTATGAACTGTCCAGAAACAGGATGGAATTTATTCCCCTGCATGAAACAGAAGCCATTGTTTATCCGGGAGGAAAATCCTTTCTTTACGGAACAGAAAAAGAGAGCCTGAGCTATGAAGAGCTTGACGGAGTTCGGCTGGTTCAGAACTATCAGGACGAATTTTTTGATATTGGAGCCGCCGAAAACAAGGAGAGCTTTTCCTGGAAAGGCCTGGATATTTCTGTTATTACAAACAGTGATTATATTATGGAAAGGCTTTTAAAAAACAGTGATGTGGCAAATATCAGCGGAAGCTATCTGTCAGAGAATAAGAAAGATACACTTCCCGGAATCCCGTTGAAAATGGAAGGAAGCCGGGTGATCTTCGGGTATGTCAGACATCGGGGAGAAGAGATGGACAGCAGTTTAAAGGAATTCATCTGTTTTCTGGAAGAACGAATCGGAAGCGGTAAGTAAAATGATGAAAAAGCAGATAAACAGAGGATAAAATTATGTTGAAATATATAGGAAAAAGACTGCTTCAGTTAATTCCCGTTCTGATCGGGATTACGTTTCTGTCCTTTGCCATGATGCGGCTTGCAGGGGGAGATGCAGTAACCTACATGTATGAAAATGCAGGGTCAGTTGTCTCCCAGGAGGTAATTGATCAGACAAAAAAAGAATACGGTCTGGATCAGCCTTTTCTGGTACAGTATGGCAGATGGTTTGCAGGAATGGTCACAGGCGATATGGGAACCAGCTATGTATCCGGGCAGAAGGTATATGATACTTTTATGGAAAAGCTTCCGGCAACCATACTGCTTACAGTTTCTTCTATGATAGTGACTATGCTGACAGCGATCCCCCTTGGGATTTTTTCTGCCATACGCCATAATAGATGGTCAGATTATCTGATACGTTTTCTGAGTTTTATCGGAAATTCTGCCCCGAATTTTTTTGCGGCGCTGATTTTAATGTATGTATTTTCTGTAAAGCTTGGATGGCTGCCTGTGATTACGTCAGAAAATATTGCGGCAAGTCTTGTGCTTCCCACTCTTACCCTTGCCATAGCTATGGCGGCAAAATATATCCGTCAGATCAGAGCGGCTGTTCTGGAGGAACTGAATAAGGATTATGTGATGGGAGCCAGGGCCAGAGGTGTCAGAGGAAGTGTGATTATCTGGAAAAATGTTCTGAGGGCGTCCATGCTGACCATTGTGACGCTGATGGCATTGTCTGTGGGAAGCCTTCTGGGCGGAACTACCATTGTGGAATCTATTTTTATGTGGGACGGTGTAGGTAAAATGGCTGTGGATGCCATTACCATGAGAGATTATCCTGTCGTTCAGGTATATGTGGCATGGATGGCAGTGATCTATGTAGCAGTGAACCTGATTACGGACATTGTGTATCATTATCTGGATCCCCGTGTAAGACTGGGAGGTGAGCAAGGATGACAAAGAAAAAGAGAGGTTCATCTTCTGTGTACAGGACGGGAACAGATTCTGTAAAAATACGGCTTATTGTGCTGACAGTTCTGGCAGCGCTGCTTCTTTTAACAGCTCTGTGTGCAAAATACATCTGTCCCTATGACCCTTATGAGCAGAATCTTCTGTTGGCAAAGCAGCCGCCGGGGCCGGAGCATCTGCTGGGAACAGACCGCTATGGACGGGATATGTTTTCCAGGATTCTGATAGCCGGAACTACCAGTATTTTTTCCACACTGATCCTGGTGAGCATTACAACAGTAACGGGAACCTTTGTGGGAATTATCTGCGGCTGGCGGGGAGGCTTTGTGGATGCTTTTCTTATGAGGATATCAGATCTGTTTCTGGCCTTTCCAAGTCTGGTATTCGCATTAGCTGTGGCAGGAGTCCTGGGCGGCGGTGTACAGAATGCGGTACTTGCTCTGGCAGTGGTAAGCTGGCCGAAGTTTGCCAGGCTGGCCAGAGGACTGACGCTGACTCAGAAAGAGGCGCCGTATATAATGGCGGCCAGACTTTCCGGCAGCAGCACACCGGCTCTGCTTCTGCGGCATATTCTGCCTAATATTGCAGGCCCTGTCCTTGTAACGGCAGTTCTGGATATTGGAACTATGATGATGGAGCTTGCAGGCTTGTCCTTTCTGGGACTGGGAGTACAGCCGCCGGCAGCAGAATGGGGAAGTATGATCAATGAGGGCAGAAGCCTTCTGCAGATCGCGCCGTGGATGTCTCTTGCGCCGGGAGCTGCAATTTTTGTAACGGTACTGATTTTTAACCTTCTGGGAGATACATTGAGAGATTATCTGGATCCGGAACACAAAAAGAAAAGAGGTAAATAATGAAGAAAAAATTTATTGCTGCAGTGCTTGCAGGAGCAGTGATGATATCGGGACTGAGTGTCAGCGTAATGGCAGACAAAGAAAAGACCTTTGTATACGGAACAACCGGTTACAGCGAGGAAATGGGTGACGCCGGGCTGAACCCTCATGATAATTATTCCGGATGGAGTGCGCTCAGGTATGGTGTAGGGGAAACGTTATTTAAGTACAATGACAATATGGAGGTGGAGCCCTGGCTTGCCACAGATTATGAGTTTGTGGACGACACTACGGTAAAGATCACACTGAGAGACGGAGTAAAGTTTTCAAGCGGCCGCACTATGGATGCCCAGGCAGTAAAGGAATGTCTGGAAAATCTGGTAAAGGTTCATGACCGGGCTCCTTCTGATATGAAGATCGATTATATTGATGCAGACGGACTGACTTTGACTATTTACACAACAGAACCATGTCCGGCAATCATTAACTATCTGGGAGATCCCTACGGAGCCATTATTGATATGGAATATGGCGTTCAGGGAGAAGGGGGAAATGCCAATGTGGCAGGAACAGGTCCTTATATTGCAGAAAAAGTTACCCCCACTCAGATTGATCTTGTAAAAAATGAAAATTACTGGGGCGGCGATGTAAAGGTGGATAAAGTTACAGTAAAGTCTTTTTCGGACGGAAGCGCTCTGACCGCGGCCCTTCAGACAGGCGATATCCAGGGAACCTATGGTCTTCAGTATGATAACTACGCGCTTTTTGACGGAAATCCGGAGTATACCATTAATTCCTGCGCAACAAGCAGATGCTTTTTCGGACAGTTTAATTTTGAGTCGGAGATCATGCAGGATCAGAATATACGAAAAGCCATTGAAATGGGAATTGATAAAGAGGGCTTCTGCTCTGTGATCATGGAGGGGAGAGGGCTCCCTGCCAAAGCCGCTTTTCCGGACAGTTTTTCTTATGGAAATGAAGCAGTGGAAACAGTTTCCTATGATCCGGAAGGGGCAAAAAAGCTGCTGGAAGAATCCGGATGGAAGGATACAGACGGCGACGGATGTGCAGACAAGGACGGACAGAAGCTTACCATAGACTGGCTGACCTACCCGACCCGTCTGGAGCAGCCGAAGCTTGCGGAGTATGCACAGGCAACTCTCAAGGAAATCGGAATTGACGTTGTGGTAAATAATACTTCGGATCATATGACTTATGCGGCAGACGGCAACTTTGATGTGTATGTAAGTTCTACTACCACAGCTCCCACCGGAGATCCGGAATATTTCTTTACCAGTACAGTAGTGGGACCAAAAAACTACGGAAAATATGAAAACAAAGAGGTAACAGCTCTTACAGAAAAGCTTCATCAGGCATTTGAGCCGGAGGAGAGAGCAAAGCTGGCAACAGAGCTGCAGCAGAAGATTCTGGACGACGATGGATTTTTCTTTGTATCACATCTCAATATGGGAATTGTGACAAAATCCAATGTAAAGGGAATGGCAGCTCATCCCTGTGATTATTATGAGATCACGGCAGATCTGGATGTGGAATAACTGATTCCGGGAACAGGGGACGCAGAATGAATGTAAAAAAGAATGAAGATGCACTGCTCCGTGTGGAGAAGCTGACTGTCTGTTATGATGGAGAGCCTGTTGTACAGGACATAAGCTTTCAGGTGAAAAAGGGAGAAATCCTGGGTATTGTAGGGGAATCCGGAAGTGGAAAAAGTACGGTTGCAAAAGCCGTTATGGGACTTCTGGGAAACAGAGCTGAAGTCGCCGGTCAGGTGTGGTACAAAGGAGAAAATCTCACTGCCATGCCGGAAAAAATACTGAGGAAATACCGGGGACCTGAGCTTGGAATGGTCTTTCAGGACTGTAAATCAGCCCTTTGTCCTATGCGTACAGTAGGGGCTCAGATGTACGAGGCCGTATCGGAGCATGAGAAGGTCAGCAGAGCGGAAGTGGAAAACAGAGCAGCTGTTTTGATGAAAAAAATCGGACTTACAGACTGTGCCCGTGTTCTTGGAAGCTATCCCTTTGAACTGTCCGGAGGAATGAATCAGAGAGTGGGAATCTGTACCGCCATGCTTTTAAAACCGGATCTGCTCCTGGCAGATGAGCCTACCAGCGCTCTTGATGTGACTGTACAGAAACAGGTGGTGGAAGAGCTTCTTCTGATGAAAAAAGAGTTTCATACAGCCATGCTTCTGATCACTCACAATATTGGCGTGGTCAGAAAAATGGCAGACAGGATCCTCGTACTTCAGAATGGAAAAGTAATGGATTACGGAGATACACAGAAGATTCTGGAAAATCCGGAAAGTCAGTATACTCGTCAGCTTATGGATTCTGTGATCCGGCTGAAAAGACGGGAGAATCAGAAATTATGACAGAAATTTTGCTGAAAGCAGAGAAACTGAAAAAGGTATTTACAGCAGGAAAAAAATCCTTTGCAGCTGTGGACGAGGTGTCCTTTGAACTGAAAAGAGGACAGTGTCTGGGGATCGTGGGTGAATCAGGAAGCGGAAAAAGTACAGTTGCCAGACTGATTACGGGACTTCTTCCCTGTACAGAGGGAAAAGTTCTGTTTTATCCTTCATCGGAAGGAACAGAGTCTGGATGTATAGATATATCTCAGGCAGGAATACGGCAGCTGAAACAGGCATACCGTCATATGCAGATGGTTTTCCAGATGCCCGCGGAGTCTTTTGATCCCCGAAGGACACTTGGAGACGGAATTGGGGAAAGTCTGCGGAATATGGGGATAAAGGGAACGGAATTAAAAACAAAGGTGGATAACCTTCTAGAATTGTGTGGGCTTACGCCGGAATTTGCTTCCCGGTATCCCCATCAGGTCAGCGGAGGACAGTGCCAGAGAGCTGCTATTGCCAGAGCCCTTGCGCTGGACCCGGAGCTTCTGATCTGCGACGAGGCTACCAGTGCTCTCGATGTAACTGTGCAGAAACAGATTATGGAGCTTCTGATAAAATTAAGACAGAAAAACGGTCTCAGCGTAATTTTTATCTGTCATGATCTTGCTCTGGTTCAGATGTTCTGCGACCGGGTGATCGTTATGAAACAGGGAAAAATTGTGGAAACCGGAACTCCGGAGGAAATTATATGGTCTCCCAGGGAGGAGTACACCAGAAATCTGATCGAGTCTGTTTTGTAGACCGGAAAAATATAAAAAAACGTATTAAAAAAAGCACTTGTTACAGGTGCTTTTTTTAAATGAGTATTTTAATGGGATCGTTAGTGCATCATAAGTGGAGGTCGTGCACTGACTTTGACATCATATAACACAATTTCCTGTGCTGACTATATTTTAACAAAGTCAGAGATTTTAACAAGCCTCCCAGGGGGATGTACAGGTATGAAATAAAAAGATTATCCATGCAAAATATGAATGGGTTTATATCCCCCGTACAGGGTTAAATCTGACGAAAATCAATGTTATACTGGTGAAACACGAAAATCAGGGAGGTTAAATCAAATGAAAAAGCGGTTAATGGCACTGCTGGCGGCTTTCTGTATGACTGTTTCCATGATCGGAAGCGGCACAGTGGTTTCAGCAGCAGAACAGAAAACAAAGGATGAAGTGATTGTTACCATGCCTGCAACTTCTGAGCCGGAAGCGGGATTTGATCCTGCATATGGCTGGGGAGCCGGAGAGCATGTTCATGAGCCTCTGATACAGAGCACACTTACTGTTACCAACAAAGATCTGTCTATTGGAATGGATCTTGCCACAGATTATTCTGTCAGTGAGGACGGGCTTATCTGGACAGTAAAGATCCGTGACGATGTAAAATTTACAGACGGAGAACCACTGACAGCAAAGGACGTAGCGTTTACCTATAATAACTGCCGCGACAACAGCTCTGTCAATGATTTTTCCATGCTGGAGGAAGCCGTTGCAGTGGATGATACCACAGTAGAGTTTCATCTGAACAAGCCGTTTTCCATCTGGCCGTATACTATGGCTGTAGTGGGAATTGTTCCGGAACATGCATATGACGAGAATTACGGACAGAATCCTGTTGGATCAGGACGTTATATCATGAAGCAGTGGGATAAGGGGCAGCAGGTGATCTTTGAGGCCAATCCGGATTATTACGGAGAAGAACCAAAGATGAAAAAGGTTACGGTTCTTTTTATGGAAGAGGACGCGGCTCTTGCGGCAGCTCAGTCCGGAACGGTAGACGTAGCGCATACGGCAGCTTCCTATTCTGATACGGAAATAGAGGGATATGAGCTGTTCCGTGTAGATACAGTTGATAACCGTGGATTTAATCTTCCGGCAGCTCCGGCAGAAGAAAAAGACGGAGTAATGACCGGAAATGATTTTACCAGCGATGTGGAAGTAAGACGCGCGATCAACATTGGAATCGACCGTGAAGAAATGATCGACAATGTACTGAACGGCTACGGAACTCCCGCATACAGCGTATGTGACAAAATGCCCTGGTATAACGAGGAGGCAGAAACAGAGTACGATTTTGAGGGAGCGGTAAAAATTCTTGAGGATGCCGGCTGGAAAGAAGGAAAAGACGGAATCCGCGAAAAAGACGGCGTACGCGCTGAGATGAAGATCGTTTATCCGGCATCTGATTCTGTACGTCAGGCTCTGGCTGAGGATGCAAAAAATCAGCTTGCTGAACTGGGAATTTCTGTTACTACAGAGGGAGCTGACTGGGATACCGCCTATACTGCGGCCTTGTCTCAGCCTCTGATGTGGGGATGGGGAGCGCACACTCCTATGGAGCTTTACAATATTTACCATACAATGGAAGAAACAGGAACTGCTGAATATTCACCGTATGCCAATGAGACCGTAGACAAATACATGGATGAGGCTCTGGAAAGCAGCGATCTTGAGGAATCTTATGAGCTGTGGAAAAAGGCTCAGTGGGACGGAGAAACAGGTATTACCCAGGAGGGAGATATTCCCTGGATCTGGCTGTGCAATGTGGATCATCTGTATTTTGTAAGAGATGGACTTAAAGTTGCAGATCAGAAGATTCATCCTCACGGACATGGCTGGTCTATTGTAAATAATGTGGATCAGTGGACATGGGAGTAATTCCGAAAGTTTAATAAAATCACGTATAAAATAATTATCCGGCAGGATTTTGGGGAGGTTTGTTCTGTAACAGGAATAAAAACGTCCCCGGAAGCTGCCGGATACTGTGCGTTTCAAACGATTTATGTACAAGGAGAAAATATTGAAAAATACAGCAGGAAAGTTTATACTGAAAAATTTTGTGAAGATGGTTCTTCTTATTTTTGCAGTCAGTATTGCAGCGTTTGCTCTTATGACAGTTTCTCCCGTAGATCCTCTTCAGGCCAATGTGGGACAGGCTGCGCTGGGAAGCATGAGCCAGGAGCAGATTGCAAAGCTTGAAGAATACTGGGGAGTAGGAGAACCGCCGGTTCAGAGATATCTGGCGTGGCTGAAGGATTTTCTGAAGGGAGATATGGGTGTTTCTCTTCTTTACAGACAGGATGTGGCAAAGGTAATTGCAGTAAAACTGGGAAATTCGCTTTTTCTTATGATTATTGCCTGGGTTCTGTCCGGGCTTATTGGTTTTGCCCTAGGCGCCCTGGCAGGAATGAACCGTGGAAAATTTGTAGATAAGGCAGTAAAAGGCTACTGTCTGTTAATATCAAGTACCCCGGCTTTTTGGATCGCCATGCTGCTTCTGATCATCTTCGGGGTGTGGCTGAAGATCCTTCCCATAGGGCTAAGCGTACCCATAGGCGTGGAGGCAAGCGGCGTAACTTTTCTGGACAGGGTATATCATGCCATTCTTCCGGCGGTTACGCTGTCCATTACCGGAATTGCCAATATTGCCATGCATACCAGAGAAAAAATGGTCGATATCTGTGAAAGTGATTATGTTGTTTTTGCAAGAGCAAGAGGTGAAAGCCTGTGGCAGATTTTCAGGAATCATGGATTTCGAAATGTTCTGGCGCCGGCCATGACCCTGCAGTTTGCTTCCATCAGTGAAATTTTTGGCGGTTCTGTTCTGGTAGAGCAGGTTTTTTCCTATCCGGGACTTGGACAGGCGGCGGTAAGCGCAGGACTTGGAAGTGATATGCCGCTTCTTATGGCGATCACTATTATCAGCGCTTTATTTGTTTTTGGCGGAAATCTCATTGCAAATATTCTGTATGGTGTGATCGATCCGCGTATCAGACGTGGAGGTGCCGCAAAATGACAAAAAACACAAAAAAAGGAACGTTTATGATAAAAAAATGGAACCGCAGGCAAAGGCTGGTACTGTGGCTTGTTCTTTCACTGATCTTTCTGGCTGCTGTGTGTATTGGCGGAATGTTTTGTGGAGATGCTGCCAGAGAAACTGATTTTGCCCGTAAAAATATTGCTCCCTGCCTGAAATATCCGTTTGGAACCGACTGGCTGGGAAGAGACATGTTTACCCGGACGGTTAAAGGGCTTTCCATCAGCATTATCATTGGAATCAGCGCCGCGGCTTTCAGTGCGGTGATGGCCTTTATTCTGGGAGTTCTGTCTGCAACAATGGGAAAAGCGGTAGATACAGTTATCACCTGGTTTATTGATCTTGTTATGGGAATCCCTCATATGCTTCTTCTGATCCTGATCTGCGTTGCCTGCGGGCGGGGGCTGAAGGGCGTGATTCTGGGCGTTGCCCTGACCCACTGGACTTCCCTTGCCCGGCTGATCCGGGGTGAGGTTCTGCAGTTAAAAGAGCAGCAGTATATTAAAATGGCCAGAAAGCTTGGGAAAAGTAATTTTTATATTGCCACGAAGCATATGGTTCCTCATCTTTTTCCGCAGTTTCTGGTAGGTCTGATACTTCTTTTTCCTCATGCGATCCTTCACGAATCCAGTATTACTTTTCTGGGCTTCGGACTTTCCAATGAGCAGCCTGCCATTGGCATTATCCTGTCAGAGGCAATGAAATATCTGATTACCGGAAAGTGGTGGCTGGCTCTGTTCCCGGGACTGATGCTGGTTCTGACAGTTGTGTGTTTTTATACTGTGGGCGAGGGTATCCGGAAGCTGGTGGATCCTGCCAGCGCTCATGAATAGGAGGGGTGAAATGGAAAAAAATACAATACTTGAAATCAGAAATATGAATATTTCCTTTTCCCAGTATCAGAAGGGCACAAAGCAGACAAAGCTTCCTGTGATCAGAGATCTCAGTCTTACTGTCCATCAGGGAGAAATGGTGGCTGTTGTGGGTTCTTCCGGTTCCGGAAAAAGCCTTCTGGCTCATGGGGTAATGGGGATTCTTCCCTATAATGCAGAAATGGGCGGAGAGATTCTTTACTGTGGAGAGCCTCTTACAGAAAAAAGAATCTGCGCTCTCAGAGGAAAAGAGATTGTTATGGTTCCTCAGAGCACTTCCTACCTGGATCCTCTGATGAAGGTGGGAACGCAGATCTGCAAAGGCAAAAAGGATCCTGAAAGAAAAAAGAAGCTGGACGGGATCTTCAGACGGTACGGTCTGGCAGAAGAAGTTCAGGAACAGTATCCCTTTGAGCTTTCCGGAGGAATGACCAGAAGAGTGATGATATCCACTGCGATGATCGAAGAGCCGAAGCTGGTTATTGCAGATGAACCTACGCCGGGACTTCACCTGAAAGCGGCAAAGAGGGCTATGGAGCATTTCAGGGAGCTGGCTGATATGGGAGCGGGAGTATTGATCATTACCCATGATCTGGAGCTTGCGCTGGAAACTGCGGACAGAGTTCTTGTTTTCTATGCAGGATACACTCTGGAGGATGCAAAAACAGAGGATTTTCGCCAGGAAAAAACGCTGCGCCATCCCTATACAAAAGCCTTATGGAGAGCAATGCCTCAAAATGGCTTTCATTATATTGACGGGGTACAGCCCTATGTAAAAGATATGCCGGAGGGCTGTCCCTTTGCTCCAAGGTGTGAAAAATGTACAGAAAAATGCAGAGGGGAAATTCCCTACAGGGAAGTAAACGGAGGATATGTGAGGTGCGTGTATGATTCTTGAAGCCAGAAATATTTCTTTTCGATATGGAGAAAAAAGCAGGGAAATTTTAAAAGATTTCAGTCTGAAAGCAGAGAGTACAGAGCGGGTAGGGCTTGTGGCGCCAAGCGGATTTGGAAAAACAACCCTCTGTAAAATACTGTCGGGATATGAGAAGCCTGACAGCGGACAGGTTCTGCTGGACGGAAAGCCTCTTGATTTCTATGGCTCCTACTGTCCGGTTCAGTTGATCTGGCAGCATCCGGAACAGGCCATTAATCCCAGGCTGCGAATGAGATCGGTGCTTGAGGAGGGGGATAACGTATCTCCTGACCTTATCAAAAGACTTGGCATTGAGGCAGACTGGATGAACCGTTTTCCGGCAGAGCTGTCCGGGGGAGAAATGCAGAGGTTTTGTATTGCAAGAGCGTTGGGACAGAGGACACAGTTCCTTCTGGCGGATGAGATCAGCACCATGCTGGATCTCATCACACAGAGTCAGATCTGGCATTTCCTTATGGATGAAACCGAAAAGCGCAAAATTGGAATGATCGTAGTCAGCCACAGCCAGGAGCTTCTGGAAAAGGTCTGTACCAGGATCGTTGATCTTCAGAAGGAATAAACAGGTTACACAGCAAGGGCAAAGATCCTTGTGGCAATGTAAAAGTAAATAATAATAGAGCAGGTGTCCACAGCTGTAGTGATCAGAGGAGATGCCATGATTGCCGGATCCATATGCAGGGTTTTTGCGCCAAGCGGAAGAATACATCCGATGATCTTGGACAGGATTACAGTAGCAGTCAGAGACAGAGAAACTACCAGAGCAAGTCTGGGATCTCTGTACATAATCAGAATGCGGATTCCGTTTATGACAGCAAGCCCTGTGCCTACCAGAAGCGCAATCCGAAATTCTTTAAATGCAATCCGAAAAACATCACGGGGACGGATCTCGTTCAGGGCAAGACCGCGGATAATCAGGGTTGAGCTCTGAGAACCGCAGTTTCCTCCGGTATCCATCAGCATGGGAATAAAGGAAACCAGAAGAGGAACTGCGGAAAAGGCATTTTCATATCTGGTAATAATAGTTCCGGTAACTGTGGCAGAAAGCATCAGAAAAAGAAGCCACATAAAGCGTTTTCTGGCATGGGTCAGTACGGAAGTCTCAAAATAGGAGGTTTCATGCTTTTCCATGGACTCCTGTACAGCTTTTGGCTCTGTCAGAGAGCTGACAGAAGTATAATTTTCCGGTGTGTGAATCAGTAATGTTTTCATCATAATTCTTCAGTCCTTTCTTTAATATAATGATCTGACAACTGGCTCCAGGTTCCATGGTTCTCACCTCCTTTTTCAGAACAAAGGGGACAGGTCCGCTTAAAACTTTCTGAATCCCTTGATTTTTGAGGAATAAAAAATCCTGTCATCGCCTGAGCAATGACAGGATATATTTTTCCTGTGAAACATCGTTCAAGCTTTAGCATCACAGGGCGTAAAAATTGCATTAGGTTATGCCTTGACTGCGACATATCCTGCTGACCAGCGAATCGTGTCTCCACGTTTTTGCGGCAGCAATCTTAGGAAAATCCAAATCCCTGTGGTAGCCTCACCTACCGAAACTGTTTATTTAATTGTTTATCCCATTGTAGTCCTGCAGTATGGGTTTGTCAAGCCCGGATTAAAAAAATCAGAGGGACTTTACAGACTTTTTATATTATTCCGAAGCACAGTTTTTACAGAAGAGAGCTACAATCTCTTTCGGATTATGTGCGGCAACATGATCTTATATGCTTCGGGCTTCTGATTCCTGAGGTATGAACTGGAATACATTTTATATAATACAGCATACATTGTAAAAACAGCGTTTTCGGGGGATTTTCCTTTGAAAGATTACATTGAAGAACGGGCAGTGGAGATTGCAGGCTATATTATTGAAACAAAGGCAACTGTAAGGCAGGCGGCAAAAAAATTTGGAATCAGTAAGAGTACAGTACATAAAGACTGTTCTGACAGGTTGACGGAGATCAATCCGGGGCTGGCGGCGGAGGTGCGCCAGGTTCTGGATAAGAATAAGTCAGAGAGACATATCAGAGGAGGACTGGCGACCAGAGAAAAGTATCTGCACCGTGTTCTGTAAAAGCAAAAAAACTGCGGCGGAAACAGTGTGTTCTATACTGCTTTTGCAGATAAGAACGGCTGCAGCCTGCCTTACGCTTCTGCAAAAAAGACTGAAAAGCAGCCCCCCTTCCCGGGGAAATCCTGAACTGTTCGGAGAAGAGGGAGAACTGCCTCACAAATATAATTTTAAAGCGATATAGCATGAATTAAAAGGGCTTTTACAGCCCTTTTAATACGTTCAGAAGCTGTTCGTTATGTTCCGGGAGCATAATGCAGAAGCGGACAAATTCTCCGTCAAGACACTGGAAAGAAGAACAGTCACGGATCATAAGGTTTTGGCGGATACATGCCTCAAATACATTGGAGGCAGTGAGCCCGGGTTTGATTATTTTCAGTAAAAGGAAGTTTGCAAAGGCAGGGAATACTTTAAAAGAAGAAAGCTTCAGAAGCTCCTGATAAAGTTTTTCTCTTTCCTTTAAAATCAGCTGTCTTGTACGGGAAATATAGTCTTTGTCCTGTACAAGCAGTTCTCCTGCAAAGGCTCCCAGACTGTTTATGGACCAGGGAATCTGTCTGTTTTTTATTTTTGAGAGAAGTTCTTTGTTCCCTGTAATTCCATAGCCAAGGCGCATGCCCGGTGCGGCGAAAAATTTTGATACGCCCCGAAGGACCATAAGATTTTCAAACTCCCTGGTAAGGGGTACTGCGGTAATAAGCTGCGGATCAGGGGCGAATTCTACATAGGTTTCATCGATCATTACAAAAATTTCTTTTTGACGGCAGAAGGTAAGGGTTTTTCGCAGTTTCTCCTGTGTGACAGCAGAGGAAGTGGGATTGTTAGGGTTACACATAATCAGGAAATCATAATCTTTTTCCAGGGTAAGACAGAGATTTTGGATATCCAGAGCAAAATCGCTGGAATCCTCCAGATGATACCAGGTCTCAGTACTTCCGGAAAAAGAAAGCTCCCTGGAATATTCAGAGTAGGTGGGACCGAGTATCAGCGTATGCCGGGGATTTACAGCTTCAATGAGAAGAGAGATCAGTTCGCTGGATCCGTTGCCGGGCAGAATAAAGTCAGAGGGTATGCTGCAGTACTGGGACAGGGCATTTCTCAGTGAGGAATATTCTCTGTCCGGATAGGAAGAAAGAAGAAAAAGGTGTGAGGCAAGCTCTTTCTGCACATTTTTCGGAAGCCCAAGGGGATTCACATTTGCTCCAAAGTTTATGATATTTTCTTTTTTCAGATGGTAGAAGCTGCAGATTTTTTCAATATCGCTTCCGTGAAAAACAGGTTTTGACGTCATATGGCAGATCTCCTTTCAGACAGACTTTTCTTTTATCATAAAGCATTATAAGGGCTTATGCAAGCATCCGGAGACATATTGACAGCGCTGTATACAAGGGGTAAAATTACAGGCACAAAATGAAATTGGAAAGGGGCAGGATTATGAGATTGGAAACAGTGCAGGATGCGCTGAACAGAAAAAATATCTCTTTTACTTATACAGATGAGGACGGGTGCGGAAGTCTTGACTTTATGTTCCGGGGGCTGAGTTTTCATGTGTGGGAGTATCATGACGACGTATGGGGCGCCGAGACAAATATTTATGAAGCAGGGCGGAGTATAGACGTAGAAGGTGATTATGAAGCTCAGATTTCCAGAGAGATTCTGTCCTGGCCGGAGTTTTAAAGAATACCGGAAAGGTTTGAGGAAATCCCTGATATCCGGGCGATAAAACTTATAAAAATATAGAGAAGGGCTGCTCTGACAGCTCAGAAAAGGAATAAAATATGGAATTAAAAAACATACTGAAAAACGGAACAGAATTTAAAGAACAGGTTTATATGCTCTACGAAGAAGCTTTTCCTGCTGAAGAAAAAAAGCCGATCTCTCTTATGGAGCATCTTGCGGAAAAGGGACAGATGGAGCTTTTTGCAGTGACAGATCAGGATGAGTTTGTGGGACTTGCCTTTAATATGATGGATGGAAATACTGCGCTGTTGGATTATTTTGCTGTTTCTCCTGAAAAAAGAAACGGTGGATATGGAAGTAAAAGCCTGAAGCTTTTACTGGAACGATTCCGCAGTAATAAATATATTTTTGAAATCGAAATGCAGGATGAAAAAGCAGAGAATACTCAGGACAGAAAGCGCAGGAAAGCCTTCTATCTGAGAAACGGTCTGAAAGAGACAGGACTTTTTGCCCATGTGTACGGAACAGATTTTGAGCTTCTGACTCCTGATGGAAGTCTGACTTATGATGAATATACAGGGTTTTTGGAGCGGATTCTGGGTGAAGAAGGAGTGCGGGTATTGAATCCGTCTCTGATCTCTCAGCTGCCGTAAGTTTCATCTGCAGAATCAACAGCAGCTATCAGAGAAAATAAAAAGATATTATATAATCAGCGCCCCCCCGGTATGTTGCCGGGGGCGCTGCAGATCACGACAGAAAGCAGTAATCAGTGATTACTTTTGGCAGTTTTTGAGGATAAATTCATAGGTTCGTTTACAGTTATTACGGTCATGATATGCAAAATATTTCTGATTCATATCGCTGTAGCATTTCTTTTCGCGAAAATCATTGGCTGCGTATTCTTTTATCAGCTCTATAAGCTGCTCTTCTTCTGTGCAGCGATCCCGGGGAGATCATAATAATTAGTAATATCTTGTTTTGAGCATTTGAGTTTAGTATATAAAACTATAAATGAGATAATACAGAATTTTGCGCAATAGAATCCATAATAGGTAGATACAGATAAACTTTAAATTCTATATGTGTATCCTGTAAAGACAAAACAACGGGGATTTATGCACTTTTTTAAATTTGTTCATTTGCTGTTTTATAAAGGAATAAAATAAATGGAAGCGTTTATGATAAAAAATGTAACATGACAGAACTGGGAAACCAAGCTTGTTTTGGGTATCTTTATGTTAGGATCCTAAATTACAAAAATATAGAAAGCACAGGAGATCCTTATATAATTCAAAAAAATATAAGGAATTTTAAGAAAGAAGGTTGAGAAAATTTCAGAGTAAGATAAGATTACTGACTTTAGATGGTTAGTAAAAAATATGATACAGAGAAATGACCGCTTCCATGTATCCTTTTTCTGGGGTATTTATTCATGAAACATTAAATAATCCTTGATTTTCAAGGAAAAAAAGATTTAATTATATAGGAAGGAATGTACGATTATGAGTATAAACGAAATTAAAATTACGAATCTTAATACAAATGTAACGCGTATTCTTACATATGCCCAAAATGGTAAAAGTAAGGAGAATATCATCAACCAGGTTAGGAATGGATATTTCATTAGCACCTATATTTCCAGGGCGTATGGTTTCGTAAACCAACTTTTTATCTTTCCGGCATATCTGAACCATAAAGTACCGTACCTTTCGCAGTTATAATATATAGAAATCCCCTGTTTAGTATAACATATTTTTTAGGGCCTGACCAAAAGGCTTATTAAAGAATTAAAGAATTTTTAAATAAAATCTTGACATGAACTTTTCTCCGTGTTATTCTATTACAGAACGCTGCCGAAGACAGTAGGTGCCGTAAGGCATAAGGATCAAAACGCCTACCGAGGACTTAGTATTCTGATAAGATTACAGGAGACCTTACTGTCATGGTACAGTAGGGCTTTTTTTATCTCAGTATCCATTGCAACGGCGGTATATCAAAATCTATAAGGAGGTGTACCATTTATGGCAAAAGTAGAACTGAAACAACCAATCGTAGAAGAAATCGCAAACAGCATTAAAGACGCTCAGTCCGTAGTTCTTGTAAACTACAGTGGTCTTACTGTTGAGCAGGACACTATTCTGCGTAAGGAATTAAGAGAAGCTGGTGTTCAGTATAAAGTTTACAAAAACACAATGATGAAACGTGCTTTTGAGGGAACAGACTGTGAGAGCCTTTCCAAACATCTTGAAGGTACAAACGCACTGGCAATCTCTGCTACAGATGCAACAGCACCTGCTAGAATCCTTGCTAAATATGCGAAACAGTTCCCGGCACTGGAGCTGATCGCAGGTGTAGTTGAGGGCAACTACAATGATCAGGCTGGAATCCAGGCACTTTCCCAGATTCCGTCCAGAGAAGAACTTCTTGGAAAACTTCTTGGAAGCATTCAGTCTCCGATCACAAACTTCGCTCGTGTGCTTAACCAGATTGCAGAGGCACAGGGTGGAAACGCAGCAGCAGCTGAGTAAATTTGTCAGGGACAGATTTACAATGCGCAGACAGCGTGCGGAAGAGTTTACAGTTTTCGTATAGCACTGTGAACCGGTATAAATTAAAATAATATTATATGGAGGGAAATTAAAATGGCAAAATTAACAACAGAAGAATTTATTGCAGCAATCAAAGAGTTATCTGTATTAGAGTTAAATGAACTTGTAAAAGCTTGTGAGGAAGAGTTCGGCGTATCTGCAGCAGCAGGCGTTGTAGTTGCAGCAGCAGGCGCAGCAGGCGAGGCAGCTGAAGAGAAAGACGAGTTCGACGTAGAGCTTACAGAAGTAGGCCCGAACAAAGTTAAAGTTATCAAAGTTGTTCGTGAAGTAACAGGTCTTGGACTTAAAGAAGCTAAAGCTGTAGTTGACGGTGCTCCGAAGGTAGTTAAAGAGGGCGCTTCCAAAGCTGAGGCTGAGGACATCAAGACAAAACTGGAAGCAGAGGGAGCAAAGATCACTCTGAAATAATTCAGTCTGAACAGAAGAGACAGCGCAGGGACGCCGCAGGTGTTCCTGCGTTTCTTTTTTTACTTTATCGGGAAAACAGTATATTCTGTATCAGTCTTGCCGGCAAATGAAAAAGGTGATCAAAAAAAGTTTGAAAATCTGGTTGACAGGTTGACAACAGTATGTTATAGTGAAAAATGCTATATTATGGCAAGATATGCCTGTTTACCTGAAAATATAAACAGGATCATGTTGTAATAAATAAAAAAACAGGGGTGAAACGTCAATGGAAAAAAACAGAATTCGTTCTGTAAAAACTGGAAAAAGCATGCGTATGAGCTACCAGAGACAAAAAGAAGTCCTGGATATGCCGAATCTGATCGAAGTCCAGAAAGATTCCTACAAATGGTTCCTGGATGAAGGGCTGAAAGAAGTATTTGATGATATTTCTCCAATCGCGGATTACGGCGGAAAGCTTAGTCTGGAGTTCATCGACTTTACATTTGACGCAAAGGATGCGAAGTATACAATTGAGCAGTGTAAAGAACGTGACGTGACTTATGCCGCACCTTTGAAGGTTCGAGTGAGACTGATTAACAAAGAAACAGAAGAGATCAACGAACACGAGATTTTCATGGGAGACCTTCCGTTAATGACGGAAACAGGCACATTTGTAATCAACGGTGCAGAGCGTGTTATCGTAAGCCAGTTGGTACGTTCCCCTGGAATCTATTATGCAATCGCACATGATAAAGTTGGTAAAAGGTTGTTTTCCAGTACCGTAATTCCCAACAGAGGTGCATGGCTGGAATATGAAACAGACTCCAACGATGTTTTTTATGTTCGTGTAGACAGAACCAGAAAGGTTCCGATCACTGTGCTGATTCGTGCCCTTGGTATCGGCACCAATGCGGAAATTGTAGAACTGTTTGGCGAGGAGCCCAAGATCCTTGCCAGCTTCACAAAAGATACTTCCACAAATTATCAGGAAGGTCTTCTGGAATTATACAAAAAAATCCGTCCGGGTGAGCCGTTGGCAGTGGAGAGCGCAGAGAGCCTGATCATGGCAATGTTCTTTGATCCGAGAAGATATGATCTTGCCAAAGTCGGACGTTATAAATTTAACAAAAAACTTCATTTTAACAGCAGGATTGTAGGACACAAGCTTGCAGAGGCAGTTGTGGATCCGTCTACAGGAGAAATCCTTGCAGATGAAGGCACAAACATCACAAGAGAGATCGCTGACAAGATCCAGAACAGCGCTGCTCCGTTTGTATGGATCCAGGGAGAAGAGGATCGCAAGATCAAGGTTCTTTCCAACCTTATGGTGGATCTTTCTGCTCATGTTGAGCTTGACTGTGATCCGAAGGAACTGGGTGTTACAGAATTAGTATATTATCCGGTTCTCGAAAAAATACTGGAAGAAAATGACAGTCTTGAGGATATCAAGGATGCGATCCGCAGAGATATCCATGATCTGATTCCGAAACATATTACAAAAGAAGATATTCTTGCTTCTATTAACTATAACATGCATCTGGAATACGGCCTTGGAAATGATGATGACATCGACCACCTGGGTAACCGCCGTATCCGTTCTGTAGGTGAGCTGCTTCAGAATCAGTACCGTATTGGTCTTTCCAGACTGGAAAGAGTGGTACGTGAGCGTATGACAACTCAGGACACAGAGAATATTTCTCCGCAGTCCCTGATCAATATTAAACCGGTAACAGCGGCAGTGAAAGAGTTCTTTGGCTCTTCACAGCTTTCCCAGTTCATGGATCAGAACAACCCGTTAGGTGAGCTGACCCATAAGAGACGTCTGTCTGCCCTGGGACCAGGCGGTCTGTCCCGAGACAGAGCCGGATTCGAGGTTCGAGACGTTCACTATTCTCATTATGGACGTATGTGTCCGATCGAGACTCCTGAGGGTCCTAACATCGGTCTTATCAACTCTCTTGCTTCCTATGCAAGAATCAATCAGTATGGTTTTGTTGAGGCTCCGTACAGAAAGATTGACAAAACAGACCCGTCCAATCCGGTAGTAACTGACGAGGTTGTTTATATGACAGCCGATGAAGAGGATAATTACCATGTAGCGCAGGCCAACGAGCCTCTGGACGAAGAAGGACACTTCATTCATAAAAACGTATCCGGTCGTTTCCGTGAGGAAACTCAGGAATACGAGAGACATATGTTTGACTACATGGACGTGTCTCCTAAGATGGTATTTTCCGTTGCTACAGCGCTTATTCCATTCCTGCAGAACGACGATGCCAACCGTGCGCTCATGGGATCAAACATGCAGCGTCAGGCAGTGCCGCTTCTGACCACCGATGCTCCGGTTGTTGGAACAGGTATGGAGACAAAGACTGCTGTTGACTCCGGTGTGTGTGTTGTGGCTAAGAAGGCCGGTACAGTTCTTCGCTCCACATCTACAGATATCAGCATCAAAAATGATGACGGAACAAAAGATGATTATCATCTGACAAAATTCCTCAGAAGTAACCAGAGCAACTGCTACAACCAGAAGCCGATCGTGTTCCAGGGCGAGCATGTAGAGGCAGGACAGGTTATCGCAGACGGTCCGTCTACTTCTAATGGTGAGTTGGCCCTTGGTAAAAACCCGCTGATCGGATTTATGACCTGGGAAGGCTACAACTACGAGGATGCTGTCCTTTTAAGTGAAAAACTTGTTCAGGACGATGTTTATACATCTGTCCACATTGAAGAATATGAAGCAGAAGCCAGAGATACCAAGCTGGGACCGGAAGAGATCACAAGAGATGTTCCGGGCGTTGGTGACGATGCTCTGAAAGACCTTGATGAGCGCGGTATCATCCGTATCGGTGCTGAGGTTCGTGCAGGAGACATTCTGGTAGGTAAAGTTACTCCTAAGGGAGAGACAGAGCTTACTGCAGAAGAACGTCTGCTCCGTGCGATCTTCGGTGAGAAGGCGAGAGAGGTAAGAGATACTTCCCTTAAGGTTCCTCATGGTGAGTACGGTATCATTGTTGATGCTAAAGTATTTACAAGAGAGAACGGTGACGAGCTTTCTCCTGGTGTAAATCAGTCTGTTCGTATTTATATTGCTCAGAAACGTAAGATTTCTGTTGGTGACAAAATGGCTGGTCGTCACGGTAACAAGGGTGTTGTTTCCCGTGTACTTCCTGTTGAAGATATGCCGTTCCTGCCTAACGGCCGTCCGCTGGATATCGTTCTGAATCCTCTGGGCGTACCTTCCCGAATGAACATCGGACAGGTGCTGGAAATCCATTTAAGTCTTGCTGCAAAAGCTCTTGGCTTCAATGTTGCAACTCCGGTATTTGACGGTGCAAACGAGAATGACATTCAGGATACTCTGGAACTGGCAAATGATTATGTAAACACAGAGGACTTTGAAGAGTTCCGTGCAAAATATCAGGATGTACTTGCTCCTGACGTTATGCAGTATCTGGATGAGAACAAGGCCCATAGAGAACTGTGGAAGGGCGTTCCGATTTCCAGAGACGGTAAGGTTCGCCTTCGTGACGGACGTACCGGTGAATACTTTGACAGTCCTGTAACAATCGGACACATGCATTACCTGAAACTGCATCATCTGGTAGACGACAAGATCCATGCACGTTCTACAGGTCCATACTCACTGGTAACACAGCAGCCTCTGGGCGGTAAAGCTCAGTTCGGCGGTCAGCGTTTCGGAGAGATGGAGGTTTGGGCTCTGGAGGCATATGGCGCGTCCTATACTCTGCAGGAGATCCTGACAGTTAAATCCGATGATGTTGTAGGTCGTGTGAAGACTTATGAAGCAATTATTAAAGGTGATAATATTCCTGAGCCGGGAATTCCGGAATCCTTCAAGGTTCTGCTGAAAGAGCTGCAGTCTCTTGGTCTTGACGTTAAGGTCCTGAGAGATGACAACACTGAGGTGGAGATTATGGAAACCGTGGATTACGGCGATACAGATCTTCGTTCCGTGATCGAGGGAGACAGACACAGCAGAGACAGAGAAGAGGAATCCTTTGGCAAGCACGGTTATACACAGCAGGAGTTCGAGGGTGAAGAACTTGTAGATGTGGAAGAGGAAGACGAAGAAGAGGAAGATGCATTCCTTGACTTTGACGAAACTCTTGATGACGAAGAATAGAAAGGGGAAAGAATACATGGCAGAAACAACCAATACCAATGAAACATATCAGCCAATGACTTTCGATGCCATTAAGATCGGACTGGCGTCCCCTGAGAAGATCAGAGAGTGGTCAAGAGGCGAAGTAACAAAGCCTGAGACTATTAACTACCGTACTCTGAAACCGGAAAAGGACGGACTTTTCTGTGAAAGAATCTTCGGGCCCAGCAAAGACTGGGAGTGCCATTGCGGTAAATACAAAAAAATCCGCTACAAAGGCGTTGTGTGCGACCGATGCGGCGTAGAAGTCACAAAGGCATCTGTCAGAAGAGAGCGTATGGGTCATATTGAGCTTGCTGCTCCGGTATCCCATATCTGGTATTTCAAGGGTATCCCGTCCAGAATGGGACTTATCCTTGACCTCTCTCCGAGAACATTGGAAAAGGTTTTATATTTCGCAAACTATATCGTACTGGACCCGGCTGATTCCGGGCTTCAGTACAAACAGGTCCTTACAGAAAAGGAATACCAGGATGCCCGTGAGTCCTATGGATACGGCTTCCGTGTAGGAATGGGCGCAGAGTCTGTAATGGAGCTTCTGCAGGCCATTGATCTGGAAAAGGATGCTGAGGAGCTGAAGGCAGAGCTTGTGGATGCAACAGGACAGAAACGTGCCAGAATCATCAAACGTCTGGAGGTTGTGGAATCCTTCCGTGAGTCCGGCAACCGTCCTGAGTGGATGATCATGACAGCAATTCCTGTTATCCCGCCGGATCTTCGTCCGATGGTACAGCTTGACGGCGGACGTTTTGCAACATCTGACCTGAACGACCTGTACAGAAGAATCATCAACAGAAACAATCGTCTGAAAAGACTGCTGGAGCTTGGCGCTCCGGATATTATCGTCCGCAACGAGAAACGTATGCTGCAGGAAGCAGTAGATGCTCTTATTGACAACGGACGCCGCGGACGCCCGGTTACCGGTCCTGGAAACAGAGCTCTGAAATCCCTTTCCGATATGCTGAAAGGTAAATCCGGACGTTTCCGTCAGAACCTTCTGGGTAAACGAGTTGACTACTCCGGACGTTCTGTTATCGTCGTAGGACCTGAGCTGAAGATTTATCAGTGCGGTCTTCCGAAAGAGATGGCTATCGAGCTGTTCAAGCCTTTTGTTATGAAAGAGCTTGTTGCAAACGGTACCTCTCACAACATTAAAAATGCAAAGAAAATGGTGGAGAAGCTCCAGCCGGAGGTATGGGACGTTCTCGAGGACGTTATCAAAGAACATCCGGTTATGCTGAACCGTGCGCCTACACTGCACCGTCTTGGTATCCAGGCATTTGAGCCGATCCTTGTAGAAGGTAAGGCTATTAAGCTTCATCCCCTTGTTTGTACCGCGTTTAATGCGGACTTCGATGGTGACCAGATGGCGGTACATCTTCCGCTTTCTGTTGAGGCTCAGGCAGAGTGCCGTTTCCTCCTGCTGTCACCAAACAACCTTCTGAAACCGTCTGATGGTGGCCCGGTAGCCGTTCCTTCACAGGATATGGTTCTTGGTATTTACTATCTGACACAGGAAAGACCGGGATACCCGGGAGAAGGTAAGTTCTTCAAGAGCGTAAACGAAGCAATCCTTGCTTATGAGAACAAGGTTATCACTCTGCAGTCAAAGATCAAGGTTCGCTGCACAAAGACAATGCCGGATGGAACAGTTCTTACCGGCAATGTAGAATCCACACTGGGACGTTTCCTGTTCAACGAGATTCTTCCGCAGGATCTTGGATTTGTGGACAGAAGCATTCCGGGCAACGAACTTCTGCTTGAGGTTGACTTCCTTGTAGGTAAAAAGCAGCTGAAACAGATTCTGGAAAAAGTTATCAACACTCATGGAGCTACCAAGACAGCTGAGGTACTTGACGCTATCAAGTCCACAGGTTATAAGTACTCCACTCGTGCTGCCATGACGGTTTCCATTTCCGATATGACTGTGCCGCCTCAGAAACCTGAGATGATCCAGAATGCACAGAATATCGTAGATAAAATTACAAAGAACTACAAACGTGGTCTGATCACAGAGGAAGAGCGTTATAAAGAGGTTGTTGAAACCTGGAAGAAGACTGACGATGAGCTTACAAGAGCCCTGCTTGACGGTCTTGACAAGTACAACAACATCTTCATGATGGCCGACTCCGGAGCCCGTGGTTCTGATAAGCAGATCAAACAGCTTGCAGGTATGCGAGGCCTGATGGCAGATACAACCGGTCACACCATTGAGCTTCCTATCAAGTCAAACTTCCGTGAAGGTCTTGACGTACTGGAGTACTTCATGTCTGCGCATGGAGCTCGTAAAGGCCTTTCCGATACAGCTCTTCGTACAGCCGACTCCGGTTACCTGACCAGACGAATGGTTGACGTATCCCAGGAGCTGATCGTTCGAGAGACAGACTGCTGCGAGACAAGAGACGAGATCTCCGGTATGTATGTCAAAGGCTTTATGGACGGCAAAGAGGAGATCGAAAGCCTTCAGGAGCGTATTACAGGAAGATTCTCCTGTGAGACGATCAAGAATAAAGACGGTGAAGTGCTTGTAAAAGCAAATCACATGATTACACCAAAACGTGCAGCCAGAATCATGGCTGAGGGTGTAAACGCAGAGGGCGGAGCAATTGATCAGGTTAAGATCCGTACAATTCTTACCTGTAAATGTAAAGTCGGTGTCTGCGCAAAATGTTACGGCGCCAACATGGCAACAGGTGAGCCTGTACAGGTTGGAGAGTCTGTTGGTATTATTGCTGCTCAGTCTATCGGTGAGCCGGGTACACAGCTGACCATGCGTACTTTCCATACCGGTGGTGTTGCCGGCGGCGATATCACACAGGGTCTTCCTCGTGTCGAGGAGCTTTTTGAGGCACGTAAGCCGAAGGGTCTTGCGATCATCACTGAGATTCCTGGTGTTGCAGTTATCAACGATACCAAGAAGAAACGTGAGATCATTGTTACAGATCCGGAAAGCGGAGAGTCCAAAACATATCTGATTCCTTATGGATCACGTATCAAGATCATGGATGGTCAGACACTTGAGGCTGGTGACGAGCTGACAGAGGGTAGTGTAAATCCGCATGATATCCTGAGAATCAAAGGTGTTCGTGCAGTTCAGGATTACATGCTCCGTGAGGTTCAGCGTGTATACCGTCTCCAGGGTGTTGAGATCAGTGACAAGCACATTGAGGTTCTTGTACGTCAGATGCTGAAAAAGATCCGCATTGAGGACAATGGAGATACTGAATTCCTTCCGGGCACACTTGTAGATGTTCTCGACTTTGAGGAAGTAAACGAGCAGCTTGAAAAAGAAGGAAAGACTCCGGCAGAAGGAAAGCAGGTAATGCTTGGTATTACCAAAGCTTCTCTGGCTACAGATTCCTTCCTGTCAGCAGCATCCTTCCAGGAAACAACCAAGGTTCTTACCGAGGCTGCTATCAAAGGTAAGGTTGACCATCTTGTAGGTCTGAAAGAAAACGTTATCATTGGTAAGCTGATTCCTGCAGGAACAGGTCTGAAACGCTACAGCGCGATCAAGCTTGACACAGGAATGCCGGAAGAAGAGGAAGAGGAAGTAACAGAGGACATTACAGAAAATGATGCAGATGTTACACCGGAGGAAACCTCTGAGACAGCTGAAACTGAAGAAGCAGTAGAAGAAAGCAGCGAAGATAATTTCGTTGAAACAGAAGAAGCTGATTCTGAAGAAGAATAAATAAAAAGCGCAGAATATGCGCAGATAAAATACAAAGGAAGTCCGAATGGCTCACAGGCCTGAGGGCTTCCTTTGTATATATGGCTTTAGCATGTTCAAGATCTCGGCGTATCCGGCAGATGTTTTGGATAAGGGGAAAAATCTGTTTTTTGCAGAGAGAATATATATGGAAGGAATTTATTACAGACTGTTCTAAGAAGGGATTTTAATAGGTGAATTTAGAAAGCAGTTTGTGTAAATCTTAAAAAAATATGAAAAATTATGGAATAAAATCGAAAAATACAGACAGATGGAAAGGCTCATGTTATAATGACTTATCGGCAGAAAATAAGGGTAAATTCAAACAATAATTTTGCTGACAGATAAATGACAGAGCTGAAGGTGGTTCAGATAACTGTCAGATATCAGCAATCATGAGGGGAGGGAAGAGGAATGGAAAAACAGCTTCCGATTTCGGTATGGCCGGAATGGAAGATCATCGAAAAAATCGGTGAAGGTTCTTTTGGAAAGGTTTATAAAGCGCAGAGAATCGTACAGGGGAAGACGTTTTATTCTGCTATCAAGGTTATTACCATTCCTTCCAGCCAGGGAGAACTGAGCAGTGTCCGTTCTGAGAATCCTGATGAACAGTCAGTGAAAGAATATTTTCACAGCCTTGTGGAAGACTGTATTCAGGAAGTCAGTACCATGGAGTATTTTCGTGGAAATTCTCATGTAGTATCAGTAGAAGATTACAAGGTTGTGGAATATCTGGATGATATCGGGTGGGATATTTATATTCGAATGGAGTATCTGACAGGATTTCTGGATTACTGTATGGGCAAGGAACTTACAGAGAAGGAAGTTATCCGGCTGGGAATCGATCTGTGCAAAGCTCTGGAATATTGCCAGAAACAGAATATCATCCACAGAGATATTAAACCGGAAAATATATTTGTATCAAGATTCGGGGAATTCAAGCTGGGAGACTTTGGAATCGCCAGGGAACTGGACAGAAATGTAAATGGTCTTTCCAAAAAAGGCACGTTTTCCTATATGGCGCCTGAAATGTATCGGGGTGAAGACTATGACCAGCGGGTAGATATTTATTCGCTTGGAATTGTATTGTACCGATTAAGAAATCACAATCGCCTTCCATTTATTGATCTGGAAAAACAGCTTATTACATATCGTGATAAAGAAAATGCACTGACCAGAAGAATGTCGGGAGAGGAACTTCCTGCACCGGCAGAGGCTGCTGACGGGCTGGCGAAGGTTATTTTAAAGGCCTGTGCGTACAGACGTGAAAACAGGTATCAGACTCCGGAAGAATTTCGGGAGGCGTTGGAAGCAGTCAGATATCAGGAACAAAAAACGCCAGTAAAGCATACGGAAGAACCTGAAAAAACGGAAAATGCAAAAAAAACGCAGATCAGAGAAAAGGAAAGAAAGCCTGTTTCCGAAAAAGTCCATTATGGAGAACCGGAGCCAGGAGGCACTATTGTGCTTCGGCAGGAAGGCGAAAGATCCGGAAACCGGAAGACGGAATCTGCAAAAAGAAGAACTATACAGTCTGAAACCGGAAACCAAAATCGCAGAAAGAGAGGAACTTCCGGCAGAAAAAAACAGAAAAAGCGTTTTGATCCCCTGATTGCAGCAGTGGTTGTAATGTTTATTGCTGTGTGTATTGCAGTCAGTGTTTTTGTGTGGCTGATCAGAGAGAATGCAGAGCTTCAGAGGCTGAAGCAGTCTGTAACTGAAACTATGGAGTCTGCAGAAAACAAACAGCTTCAGGATACACTGAAAAAGATTGGCTCTCAGGCAACAGAAATTACGGAAAATCTGAATCACTATAACTGGATCGGATCTGAACAGGAAGGAAAGATCAGTTATCTGAAATCAGAAGGTACAGAAGCAGAACTGATGAAAGTCCTTATTTATCCGGAGCTTTCTGAGGATGGTTATTATGAAGAATACTATTACTGGGACGGAGATCTGTTTTTTGCATATGTGTGGGCAGATCACAATGTGTTTCCGGAATTAAAAACAGGCGAGCAGAAGGCAAATCTTTATTATTATGATGAGGGAGAAATGATCCGCTGGATAGATGAAAATAATATCTGTCATGATAATGAGACAGATAATTACGAATACAGAGAGCGGGCAGAAAAATACTGGAACAAAGCAGAAGAGTACGAAGCTGAACTGAATGTGGGAGTGTTGGCAGAAAGGACAGAAGATGGCGCAGTGGCAGAAGACAGCGTATCGCATTGAATATGCTTATGTATGTCATATAGGTAAAATACGAAATAATAATGAAGACAACTTCTGGTGCTGCGGAGAGCTTCTTCCTGCACAGAATCAGGGAATGGATCATATCAGAAGTGGAAGCGTTTCTCAAAAGGAGCTTCCGCTTCTGGCGGTATTTGACGGTATGGGCGGAGAAAGCTGTGGAGAAATGGCATCATACATTGCCGCATCCTCCTGCGGAGAATATTATGAACAGTACAGAGAGGAAATTTCCGAGGATCCGGAGCAGTTTTTGAAAAATGCCTGTATACGGATGAATCAGGCTGTGTGCGACTACAGTGCGGAAAATAAAATCCGGAGTATGGGAACAACGGCGGCAGTGCTTGCATTTGCCGGGAACCAGGTGTACGGCTGTAATCTTGGTGACAGCAGAATTTATCAGGCAGAGGACAGTCAGTTTCGGAGAGTCTCCCGTGACCATGTTCTGGGAGGCTCTCTTTTTGGAAAGTCTCCTCTTACACAATATGTAGGGATTCCGGAAGAAAGCATGGCACTGGAGCCGTTTATTGTAAAAATGGAGGTACATCCGGGAATGAGATACCTTCTCTGTTCGGACGGGCTTACGGATATGCTGTCAGACGGAGAGATCGCAGATATTCTCACAAGAGAGCTTCCCGTTCAGGAGACTGTGGAGCTTCTGCTTGAACGGGCGCTGAAAAAGGGCGGGAGAGATAATGCAACGATGGTGCTTTGTGAGATCAGAGAGCCGGAAAAGACCTGGTTTCATAAAATGCTGGACAGGATGCACAAAAGAGATGAGGGTGATGAAAAATGAAAAATCGAATGCAGGATCTGGATTTTGAGCAGACGGTTGCTTTTGACCGTGTGGAGGATTTTGAGTTTACAAGAAAAGCAGTTCAGCGTTTTCGTCAGGTGGTAAGTCTGGAAGGCTTTGAGGATGAAGATGCAGATGTGATCTTTCATTATCTGTATAAAGAAATGGAACTGGTGTCTTTTGGAGACCATCTGAAACGGTATATTTATGAGAGAGCCGGGCTGGAAGAACCGTTTGCAGATGTAACTCAGGATATTTACAGAGATATCGTAATAGAATCTTTTCATGAAACCTGTACGCCAAAGTCCATGAAGCCTACATCCACAAAGCTGACTTCCCTGGTAAATAACTGGCTTACTCAGGCATCTGTAAAAAGAGAAACGGTGTTTCTTCTGGGATTCGGACTGCGAATGAGCGCAGATGATGTTTCGGATTTTCTTACCAGAGTGCTCAGGGAGCAGGATTTTGATTTCCATAATCCGGAAGAGGTTATTTACTGGTACTGCTACTTTAAACAATATGGATATCACAAGGCGGAGGAACTGAAAAACAGATACAGTGAGCTGGAGCCGGATGAGAATTACACAGAGGCTTCCAAAGTATTTTCGGGAGGACTGTGTCTTGACAGCGAGGAAAAGCTGTTTCAGTATCTGGCGTATGTAAAAGCCGGAACAGATGACCCCATGTCAGAAAAAAGTCAGGCGTTCCAGGAATTCTGCCGTCTTCTGAACAGAGCAAAGGAAATTATTGCTTCTATGTATCAGGGGGACGAGGAGGAAAAAGAGCGGGGCAAGGTGTGGAAGGTTTCTGATATTTCGGATTCCGATGTGGAAAAAGTAATCTGCAGCGGGATACCTGTTAATAAAATGGGTAATCTGAAAAAAATGTCAGCTTCTATTCTGGCAAAGCATTTCAGTCAGAAAAGGTTCAGCAGACAGCGGATCAACAGCATTATGAATCATAAGTTTCCGGTGGAACGCTTTGATCTGATCACCCTTGAGTTTTTTATCGTATCCCAGGAAATGCAGGATGATGATCCTTACAGCAGATACCGTCATTTTCTGGAAGAGATCCAGGCAATTCTCCATAAATGCGGAATGAGTGAGATTTATATTGTAAATCCATATGAATGTTTCCTTTTAATGTGTCTGCTGACCGACTGTCCTCTGGCAGTGTTCGCGGATATCTGGGAGATGTCCTATGAGGAAATGTGAGAAAAGAGAAAAAGTCGGCGATTACATTAAAAATAATGCAGAAAATACCTTGACAGCCGTATTTTTACGGGATATAATGAGCAGGCGTGCAACAGGAATGCATTTCTTTTTGTGCGTATAAATACGAAATAGCAACCGCACAACCCCATGGGAATCCATGGAGAAAATAATCGGGAGGTGAAATGGAATGCCAACATTCAACCAGTTAGTAAGAAAAGGACGTCAGACCACTGTAAAGAAATCTACAGCACCGGCTCTGCAGAAGACATTCAACTCTTTAAGAAAGAAATCAGTAGAGCAGTCTGCACCGCAGAAACGTGGTGTTTGTACAGCAGTTAAAACTGCAACCCCTAAAAAACCTAACTCCGCTCTTAGAAAGATCGCCAGAGTTCGTCTTTCCAACGGAATCGAGGTAACAAGCTACATTCCGGGAGAGGGACACAACCTTCAGGAGCATAGCGTTGTTCTTATTCGTGGTGGTAGGGTTAAAGACTTACCTGGTACAAGATACCACATCATCAGAGGTACTCTTGATACAGCAGGTGTAGCCAACAGAAAACAGGCCCGCTCCAAATACGGCGCTAAGAGACCGAAGAAAAAATAAAGCAGATTTTGTAGCGTAGTGAAGAAATTTGCGATATTTCTCGAGCATGAAGTGTTTGAGAAAGTTCCCGCCTTTTAAGAGGGAGGGAAAACTTTAAAGATATCAGTCTCGGTCGCAGGGCGATTGAGAAAGTTCCCGTCTGAAATGAGAGGATTCCACTGTAGGATCATCAGACAGGCAGTAAATTTCCATCATAAATAAAGGACAGGAACATCATATTTATCATTTGTAAGATCACGAACGGCTATAAATTTTGTACGGTATTCCATATACCCTGTCGGTTGCGGGTTAATATAGGACTTTACCAGTGCGAACACCTTAGTTTTTGAAGTGAGTACCGATGATATAATCATATTGATTAAGGAGGGAAGTAACGTGCCACGTAAAGGACATACTCAGAAAAGAGACGTTCTGGCAGATCCGATGTACAATAACAAAGTGGTTACCAAGCTTATCAACAACATCATGCTTGATGGTAAGAAGGGTGTCGCTCAGAAAATTGTATACGGAGCATTCGCCAGAGTAGAAGAAAAAGCTGGCAAACCAGCTATCGAAGTTTTTGAAGAAGCTATGAACAACATCATGCCTCTTCTTGAAGTAAAAGCAAGACGTATTGGTGGTGCTACTTATCAGGTTCCGATCGAGGTAAGAGCAGACAGACGTCAGGCGCTGGCTCTTCGCTGGCTCACAATGTACTCTCGTAAAAGAGGCGAGAAGACAATGGAGGAGAGACTTGCGAACGAGCTTCTTGATGCAATGAACAACACAGGTGCATCTGTTAAGAAGAAAGAAGACATGCACAAGATGGCTGAGGCAAATAAAGCATTTGCTCACTATCGCTTCTAATTAGAGGAGGAAAATCCATTGGCTGGAAGAGAATATCCATTAGAGAGAACCAGAAATATCGGTATCATGGCGCATATCGATGCTGGTAAAACTACAACAACAGAGCGTATTCTTTACTATACCGGCGTTAACTACAAGATTGGAGATACCCATGAAGGTACTGCTACCATGGACTGGATGGAACAGGAGCAGGAAAGAGGTATCACAATCACTTCAGCAGCAACAACATGTCACTGGACTCTGCAGGAAAACTGCAAAGCAAAACCGGGTGCTCTTGAGCATCGTATCAACATCATTGATACCCCGGGACACGTTGACTTTACTGTTGAGGTAGAGCGTTCTCTTCGTGTATTAGACGGCGCTGTTGGTGTTTTCTGTGCAAAGGGTGGCGTTGAGCCGCAGTCTGAAAACGTATGGCGTCAGGCTGACACATACAACGTACCGAGAATGGCATTTATCAACAAAATGGACATCCTCGGCGCTGACTTCTACGGAGCTGTAGAGCAGATCAAGACCCGTCTGGGCAAAAATGCAATCTGCATTCAGCTTCCTATTGGTAAAGAAGATGAATTTAAGGGAATCGTTGACCTGTTTGAGATGAAAGCATACATCTACAATGATGACAAGGGCGATGATATCTCTATCGTTGATATTCCGGAAGATATGAAAGACGATGCAGAGCTGTATCGTACAGAGCTTGTAGAGAAGATCTGCGAGCTGGATGACGATCTGATGATGGAGTATCTGGAAGGTGAAGAGCCGTCTGTAGAGGCTATGAAAGCAGCACTGAGAAAAGCTACATGCGAGTGTGCAGCAGTTCCGGTTTGCTGTGGTACAGCTTACAGAAACAAAGGTGTTCAGAAGCTTCTTGATGCAATCATCGAGTATATGCCGTCTCCTCTTGATGTGCCGGCTATCGATGGAACAGACCTTGATGGAAATGAAATTGTAAGACACTCTTCTGATGAAGAGCCGTTCGCTGCACTTGCATTCAAGATCATGGCTGACCCATTCGTAGGAAAGCTTGCTTTCTTCCGTGTATACTCAGGAACAATGAATTCCGGTTCCTATGTTCTTAACTCCTCTAAAGGAAAGAAAGAGCGTGTAGGACGTATCCTTCAGATGCATGCGAATAAGAGACAGGAACTTGACAAAGTTTATGCCGGCGATATCGCTGCAGCAGTAGGATTTAAAGTAACAGGTACAGGTGATACCATCTGTGATGAGCAGCATCCGGTTATCCTGGAATCCATGGAGTTCCCGGAACCTGTTATTGAGCTTGCAATCGAGCCTAAGACAAAGGCCGGCCAGGGCAAACTTGGCGAGGCTCTTGTAAAACTGGCAGAGGAAGACCCGACATTCCGTGCACATACAAACCAGGAAACTGGACAGACAATTATCGCCGGAATGGGTGAGCTTCATCTGGAGATCATCGTTGACCGTCTCCTTCGTGAATTCAAGGTAGAGGCTAACGTAGGTGCTCCTCAGGTTGCTTATAAAGAGACAATCACCAAGGCTGTTGAAGTAGACAGCAAGTATGCAAAACAGTCCGGTGGTCGTGGACAGTATGGTCACTGTAAAGTTAAATTCGAGCCTATGGACGCTAACGGCGAAGAGCTGTATAAGTTCGAGTCCACTGTTGTCGGCGGTGCTATTCCGAAGGAATATATCCCGGCAGTTGGCGAAGGTATCGAAGAGGCCATGAAAGCTGGTATGCTTGGCGGATATCCGGTTGTTGGTATCCATGCTAATGTATATGACGGTTCTTACCATGAGGTCGATTCTTCTGAGATGGCATTCCATATTGCAGGTTCTCTTGCATTCAAGGATGCTATGCAGAAAGCATCCCCGATTCTTCTTGAGCCAATCATGAGAGTCGAGGTTACAACTCCGGAAGATTACATGGGTGATGTTATCGGTGATATCAACTCCCGTCGTGGACGTATCGAAGGTATGGATGACATCGGCGGAGGCAAGATGATCCGTGGATTCGTTCCGCTTTCCGAAATGTTCGGATATGCAACAGACCTTCGTTCCAGAACTCAGGGACGTGGTAACTACTCCATGTTCTTTGAGAAGTATGAGCCGGTTCCGAAGTCCGTACAGGAAAAGATTCTTTCCAAGAAAGACGCTTAATAAAATACTTGCAAATATCCTTGATTTGCAATATAATCAAGGATAGCAAGTTTATTTTGAAAAATATGCTCTGACAAAAGAGTCAAGTTTTAAGGAGGACATTTTAAAATGGCAAAGGCTAAGTTTGAGAGAAGCAAACCGCATTGTAACATTGGTACCATTGGACACGTTGACCATGGTAAAACAACACTTACAGCAGCTATCACAAAAGTTCTGGCAGAGAGAGTAGCTGGTAACTCCGCTACAGATTTCGAGAACATTGATAAAGCTCCGGAAGAGAGAGAGCGTGGTATCACTATCTCTACAGCACACGTTGAGTATGAGACAGAGAAGCGTCACTATGCACACGTTGACTGCCCAGGACATGCTGACTACGTTAAGAACATGATCACTGGTGCTGCTCAGATGGATGGTGCTATCCTTGTTGTTGCAGCTACAGACGGTGTTATGGCTCAGACAAAAGAACACATCCTTCTTTCCCGTCAGGTAGGTGTTCCTTACATCGTTGTATTCATGAACAAATGTGATATGGTTGACGATGAGGAGCTTCTTGAGCTGGTTGAGATGGAAATCCGTGAGCTTCTTTCTGAGTATGACTTCCCAGGAGATGACCTTCCGGTTATCCAGGGTTCCGCTCTGAAAGCTCTTGAAGACCCGAACGGCGAGTGGGGCGACAAGATTATGGAGCTTATGGCTGCAGTTGATGAGTACATTCCGGATCCGCAGCGTGATACAGATAAAGACTTCGTTATGCCTGTAGAGGACGTATTCTCTATCACAGGTCGTGGTACTGTTGCAACAGGCCGTGTTGAGGCTGGTGTTCTTCACGTATCTGAGGAAGTTGAAATCGTTGGTATCAAAGAAGAGACACGTAAAGTTGTTGTAACTGGTATCGAGATGTTCCGTAAACTTCTTGACGAGGCTCAGGCTGGTGACAACATCGGTGCACTTCTTCGTGGTGTTCAGAGAAACGAGATCGAGCGTGGACAGGTTCTTGCTAAACCAGGCACAATCACATGCCATACAAAATTCACAGCTCAGGTTTACGTTCTGACAAAAGACGAGGGTGGCCGTCATACACCATTCTTCAACAACTATCGTCCGCAGTTCTACTTCAGAACAACTGACGTAACAGGTGTTTGCAACCTTCCAGAAGGAACAGAGATGTGCATGCCTGGAGATAACATCGAAATGACAATCGAGCTGATCCACCCGATCGCTATGAGCCAGGGTCTTACATTCGCTATTCGTGAAGGTGGACGTACTGTAGGATCAGGCCGTGTTGCTACAGTTATCGAGTAATATTCGATAAGCAATGAGCAGTGTAGGGACGAGGAAAATATCCGATGCGAGTTTACTCGTATGAGGATATTTGACGAAGGACTTACAGGGCGAATGCCCGACCGAGATGAAGCGTAGCGGAATCGAAGGCGTGTACTGCGAATATATCTAAATATAGAGTACCGTAAGGTACGTTGTGTCCAAACGTAAGATACCCGTAGAACTTCGGTTCTACGGGTTTTTCTGTTGCCTGGAAATATATAAAAGGGCGGAAAAGAATAACGAACAGTATAAAAAAACGTAAGCGCAAAATAATTCGACGGATTGTGTTACCCTAAAAATGAATCCATAATAATCATTAGAAAATGCAAGCATTTCACTTCATCTTCTCTTGCTAGAAATGATAGAT
>NZ_HF999052.1:2633-5147 GCF_000433815.1 Blautia sp. CAG:257 | reverse complement strand
CTGAAAAATCCATATGTTCCATATATCTGTTGTCAGCAGGCAAAAACAACCGGTATCCCGAATACCGAAAAAAGGGTACACAAATAAAACACGTTCTGCGTGTATCCTTTTTCTATGTAATTGTTTATCAGTCTTTACAAGACACTGCCGACATCAACATACCTGCCTTCATAATTATTTAACTGTGGCTATTATACAAAACCTGAAAAACAATGTCAATCCGTTATAAACATCTTGTAATGTTCATTTTTTCCAGCTTCCAGATTCCTCCCCTGAATCCTTCCGCCTCTATTTTCAGCCTGTGCTTTGTTCCTTTTCCATAAAATCTTACGGAGAAAACCACTTCTCCTTCATTCACATAAATTTCTGCTGCAGAGGTATCTGCAAGTATTCGAATACTCCTCAATTCTTCAATACAGGCTTTTCTTGTTCGGCGGCCTGCCCCTGCCTGCTGATCCATTTCCAGAACCAGAATTCCGTCCCTGTATTCCAGCTTAAAAATATCTGCAAGAACTACTTTCGCAGGGCCTTTCTGAACCTGAAGTTCCAGATCAAACGCGCCGTCTGTCTCTGTTTCTCTGTCTGCGTCACAAAGCTTTTTTTTCCAGCGCCGAAGATTCATCAGCTCTTCTACAGGATACTGATATACTTTTCCGTTACAGTATTTCAGTTCTCTTGGAACTGTCAGACAATGCTGCCATCCTTCCTCCAGCGTATTATTTACATACTCTTCTTCCGCATCCGGCATTCCCATCCAGCCAATCAGTATTCTTCTTCCTTTTTTATCCTCAAAAGTCTGAGGCGCATAAAAATCAAAGCCCATATCCCATTCCCGGAAATCTTCTTTGAATACTTTGCCGTCTCTTAAAATAAAATATCCGGAAAGGTAGATATTCTGATAACGGTATTCCTCTCGTTCCACACCCTGAGGCGATACAGAAAGGATTTCATTCCCACTCAGTTCAAACATGTCCGGACATTCCCACATGTAGCCAAATTTTTCTTCTGTGGTAAGTTCCCCGTCCAGATTCCACTGTTTCAGATCCCGGGAAGAATAAAGTAAAACAGCTCCGTGATCATCCTTCCTTCTTCCCCCAAGAACCATTCTGTATCTGTCGCCTTCCTTCCATACCTTGGGATCACGGATATGACAGGTGTAATCCTCAGGATACTGAGTACAGGGAATCACATTTTCCTTTATCCCAAACTCTATGCCGTCCTTACTTTCCACATGAAGCGTATTAGCGCAGCGTCCGTTGTTAATATAATCATAATCCCCGTCCAGCTTTACGTTTCCTGTATAAAATAAATGCAGAGTTTCTTCTTCTGCCAAAGCAGAACCGGAATAGACACCATGGCAGTCTGCCGGACTGTCAGGATAAAGGGAAACACCTTCATATGTCCAGTTGATAAGATCCTCACTGGAGTAATGTCCCCAGAATTTCAGCCCGCCCTTTACCTCAAAAGGAGAATACTGAAAAAATACGTGATATCTGCCCTGATACCAGCTGAGGCCATTGGGATCATTCAGCCAGCCGCATGGGGGCATCAGATGATGCGTAAGCCGGTATGGCTTACTGACCATCTCTGCCCAGTGGGTTTCTTCAATTTTTCTGATTTCGTCTGTAAAAACCTTTGTTAATGCACTCATGATTCTTTTATCTCCAGTACCGCATCCTGCTTTGTTACATTTCCTGTTTTTAAAATTCTTATTTCCTGATAATCATCTGAATTTGTTACGATCATTGGCGTTGTCACATCATAGCCAGCCTCTTTGATTTTTTCCATATCAAATGTGAGCATAACCTGTCCGGTCCTTACACGATCTCCCTCTGTTACATGTGAGGTATAAAATTTTCCGCCAAGCTCTACTGTATTAATTCCAACATGGATCAAAATTTCCACTCCATGATCTGCTTTCAGTCCTATAGCGTGTCTGGTAGCAAAAACAGTTTCCACAACAGCGTCGCATGGCGCTGTTACTTCTCCTTTTTGGGGAATAATGGCAATTCCCTTTCCCAAAACCTCTGCTGCAAAGGTTTCATCTTTTACTTCACTCATCAGAATGGCCTCGCCCTCCATATGACTGTCCAGAAGAATTTCTCCCGTTACGGATTCCTGGATTTCCAATTTTTCAGCCTCAGCTTTTTCTCCCTGAGTTTTTTCCTTTTCCGCTTCCTGACAGGTTTCGGAAACAGAATCCTTATATCCAAACATCCATGTAAGAACAAAAGCCACTCCTATGGAAATCGCCATCATCAGAAGATAGGACAACGGCTGATTCAGACAAAGAAGAATACCGAAAATACCGGTAACTCCTGTTCCGGTTGCCCCCAGAGCTGTTACAGAGGCAAACAAAGCGCCGCATGCGCCTCCGATACATGCCATAACAAATGGCTTTCCAAAGCGGAGATTTACACCAAAAATCGCAGGTTCTGTGATTCCCATACATGCGCTGAGCGCAGACGGAACTGCCATAGACTTAATTTTCTGATCTTTTGTTTTCAGCGCCAC
>NZ_HF999052.1:1655-2587 GCF_000433815.1 Blautia sp. CAG:257 | reverse complement strand
CCCCGCCCTGTGCCAGATTTGCCGCGGAAGCAAGTGGCAGCCAGAAAGTCATTCCAAATTTTGCAATCTGTCCAAGGTCAATGATTGTGTACATATGATGAACGCCTGCCACAACTGTAGGCGCATAAAAAGCTCCCATAATAAAGCTTCCGATTCCAAAAGGAAGTGCGATCAGATACTGTACACCATCCAGAAGTCCGTTTTCAATGGTTACAAAAATCGGGCCTATAATAGATAAGGTCAGATATCCTGTTACAAAAACACTTACCAGAGGTGTCACAAAAAGATCCAGCATTGCAGGAACTATTTTATGAAGCTTTTTCTCAATCTGAGCCAGTACCCATACTGCGATCACAACAGGGATCACATGACCCTGATATCCAACCATGTCAATAGAGTAAAGCCCGAACCACACTTTCTGGGTTGCCTGAACACCTTCTGTAGCAACTGTCCATGCATTCTGAAGATTCGGATGAATCATGATCATTCCAATTACTGCTGCCAGATATGGATTTGCTCCAAAGACCTTTCCGGCGCTGTAAGCAATCAGAATAGGCAGAAAAGTATAGGCAGTATTGCTGAACAGCTGTGCAAACGTATAAATAGAACCACTGGTATCAATATTCAGATATCCGTTATTGACCATAAAGTTAAGGGCTTCCATAATGCCCATAAGGAAACCGCTTGCAACAATGGCGGGAATAATAGGAACAAAGATATCTCCCAGAGTCTTTATCAGTCTCTGAAATGGATTCGCTCTGGAAGCAGCCACCTGCTTCAGCTCCTCCTTGCTGCTTTCAGAAATTCCTGCAATCTGGATAAACTCATCATAAACCCTATTTACAACTCCTGTACCAAGAATGATCTGCATTTGTCCCTGTGCAAAAAATACGCCTTTTACTCCATTGATATTTTCTACTGCATCCTTATCT
>NZ_HF999052.1:0-1631 GCF_000433815.1 Blautia sp. CAG:257 | reverse complement strand
TTCTTATCCGCTTTTTCATTGTCTGCGATTACAAGCCGGAGACGGGTAGCGCAGTGAGCTGCTGAAATAATGTTTTCCTTTTTTCCTACATGCTCATAAATTTCCCGGGCCGTTTTTCTGTAGTCCATAACTTCCTCCTTTTTATTATGTTATCGTTTCCATATAAATTTCTTTGTATTCTGTCAATTTTTTCTGTTTTATATACGTTTATTATATGGAATCGTTCTCATATCTTGTTTTTATTATATGCCTGTATTTTCTGATTGTAAAGCCGTAAAAACCAATAAATCTCCATGATAAAAATTGTGTATAATCACCAAAATATCCGTTCTTTTCCCGGTAAAAAACAAAATGAAGCGCTTTTATTGACCGGAAAAGTCCGTACAAAATATGCTGCTTTCCTGGCAAATAAAAACAGGAAGATCTGGCTTTGTTTACCCAGACTCTCCCTGCTTGTGAGAATTTTCTTACATCATTCAGTTTTCTCTATGTGAATTTCTGAGAACGATTTCACATCCCATTTTAATTTCTTTTCTGATTCCTTCTTCGTTTTCCATCAGATCTGCAAGCATAGAGGCTGCCTCCATACCGCTTGTTTTATAAAAAAAATGTACAGTTGTCAGCTTTGGTTCAATTATTTTGCCAAAAAAACTGTCTCCAATTCCCACAACCTGTATATCCTGCGGAATTCTCAGCCCCAGTTCCTTTATACAGGTAATTGCCCCCACAGCCATTGTATCTGTGGCGCAGATCAGAGAATCAATAAGAGGGGTCTGCTGCAAAAGCTCTTTTGCACACTCATATCCTGATTCCATGGTAAAATTGCCGATTTTCATTCTCTCCGGCACAACAGGAACCTTTTTCTTATGAAGAGCAGCCTCAAATCCTTTGCGCCGTTTTGCTCCAACTGCTTCGTCCCTGTCTGTAACCCCGATATATGCCGCGTTCTGACCTTTTTCCAGAAGTTTTTCTGTTATCATATAAGAAGCATAATAATCATCCTGATAAACGCAGGGATATCCCTCCAGCCACTGTCCCAGAATTACAATGGGAACCTTGTATTCCTTCAGCATCTGTTTATGCTTTCTGGTAAACATGGTGGCAATAAAAATCACTCCGTCCACCTGATTGTCCCTGAAAAGAGACAGAGACTTCAGTTCCTCCTCAATATCATTATTTGTATTTGCAAGAATGATCTGATACCCTCTTTTTGCAAGAACATCACTGATTCCTGCTACCTCGCGGCTGATCGTATCTGAATTGATTTTAGGCAGTACAACTCCTACCAGCTTTGTTTTCTTTGTACGAAGCATCTGCGCCTGAGTTGACGGCTGATACCCGGTCTCCTCAATCACTTTCCTGATTTTTTCCTTTTTTTCTTCGCTGACATAACCGTTATTCAGATATCTGGATACTGTTGTTCTGGATACCCCGGCAAGCCTGGCAATCTCATTAATATTCATGATACCTCCCGTACCTTTCGCCCGTCTTTACAAAACATCATCTGAAATATACGAACTTTTCCTTTATTTTATCATTCTATCAAATTGCCTTTATCATTGCCACCCTGATCTTTTCTGTATTCTTTCTATAGTTACTGTCAAGTAATCGTTGGCACTTTTTTCATACAG
>NZ_HF999051.1:401-6335 GCF_000433815.1 Blautia sp. CAG:257 | reverse complement strand
TACAGATTTGTAGCCGGATCTTTCTTTACAACATTAGTAACTGCTGTCCAGTCTTCAAAATAGTATCTATTACCATTGATTGTTTTCCATCCGGCTCCATATAATCTGCCCTCTTTTGTTGCATAATAAAACTTATTATTATACTTGATCCATTGGCTCTTATATTTTTTTCCACGACACTGCGTTGATGAACTGCGTTCAAAAAAGTACTTATAATCACCTACCGTCACGGGTCCGCTTGCCATACGTCCATCACCAAGAAAATATCTGTCACCTGACCATTGGCTCTGAACATTTTCACCATTTGAGTCGAACAAAAACCATCCAACATGTTTACCATTCATGGTAACATTCTGGATTCCCTTCATTTCCTGAATACGACCGGGAAGACTTCCGATATAATAATAACGTCCTTTCTTGTTTCCGTGTACACGAATCCACCGTTTAGTCCATTCTACACGTTTTCCGTCTTTACCAAAATAATATCTGGCATTATTCCATTTAACAACGCTGTCTTTGTATACCCAGCCATATTTATTTGCCATATAGTAGGAACCATTAGCAGCTTTAATCACTTTGTCTTTGGCAAGATATCCGTAAGAATCAATCAGATATTCTGTATTCTTGGAAGGCGCAAGCAATTTATATACACCTGCTCCTTTTTTTTGATTAAGACCGTTGGATCCAAAGAAAAGCCATTTGTCTCCCTTGCTGGTTTTCATACTTGCCCAACGATTGAATACCATTTTTCCAGGAACCTTTTCGCCTGGCTCACTCTTTCTGAATGCATACAGTCCTTTTCTTCCATTATAGGAAGCTTCTACTACACCAATATATGGTTTGCCATCTTCCAAAAGATAATAAAACTGACCACCAATCTTGTATATCATATTAGGTGTAATTTCTTCTGCTCTTCCATCCTCACCATATTTATGAAAAGCGCCTGCATCCCACATGTATCCGGTATTCTTCTGCATCTGTCCCATGTTGGAATTAAAAGGAGTAGGTGTATTTCCTGCCTCTGTGTCAGGATTTGTCACCTTGGCACTGGAGCTGTACTGAAAGAAATACTCAGCTGGTGAATCGTAAGAAAATCCCTCTGTTCCTGGATTCACAACTCTTTTTCCTGTCAGCATACACCCATTTTCATTAAAATAGTATGTTCCTTTTTGAAGAACCTGACCCTGGCTGTCTACTGTTGTAATTTCAACCAATGCATTCCTGTAATATTCCACCGGTTCTTTTGCATCCACAGACATATCATCTTGCGGTATATTATTTTCTGCTTCCGGAACAGCATCCACATCAGGGATTACTTCCGGGATTGTCTCCAGCTGTTCTGTCTCTCCCTGAATATCGTCTGCAGGATTTTCTGTTTCTTCTATGTTCATTGCATCTTCAGATACAGTTTCTGGTTCAACCTCTGTTGCAGAATCCTGATTTTCTGTCTGAACATCCGGCAGTTCCTCCGGTACAGTACCTTCATCAGCAACGGTTCCATCTAAAACTTCTGAGTTTTCATCATCAACTGCAATATCTTTTGTCTTTGGAAGCTTCTGAAGCATCCACTTATTTCCCTCTTCCAGTTTCCAGCGGGTGTAAAGCAGGGTAGCCGTATGCTTTTCTGTATCCTCTGATTCAAAAGATGCTGCCGGTTCTGCAGTTGTATTTTCCATTTCCGGTACAGTCTGAGGCTTCTGTTCCAGTTCAGGCATATTATCACCTGAACTGAAAAGATCATCTGCAAATCCCTCTTCCGGTTCTGTACTGTCTGTCACGTCATTGCCGCCTGTATTATCAGAAGGTTCATCAGAGGGCTGCTGCACCTCTCCCTCAGGATCTCCAACAAAAATGTCTCCACCATCCGTATCTTCCGGCGCCTCTGTTTCACCGCCATCCATCGGCTCTTCTTCCACAGTAACATCTGATGAAGAATCCGAAAAACTGTTTTCAGAATCAGACTCCACTGCCGTATCCAGCATTGCTGCCGCACCGGCCTCAGTTACCATAGATGAACACATTGTCAGGCTCAAAAGAATCGCCACTACTCGTTTTTTCAACGTACTTCCTCCTTATTTATTCTTCTTCATTCCACATGTTATTATTTATTCACCAAGGCCGCTGCTGATAGCTTTGACCATAGCTTTCATTGCCTCCTCCTCGTCTGCCCCTTTGCAGACAAGCTCAATTTCATCCCCGCATTTTACGCAGGCCCCCAATACGCTGAGCACACTCTTTGCATTGGCTGTTCCCCCCTCGTACGTAAAGGTAATCAATGACTGATACTTGATCGCCTCATTACACAAATTCCCTGCAGGCCGCAAATGAAGCCCGGAAGGATTATTGATTGTAATTTTCTGACTGACCATATTCCCTTCTCCTGTTTAACTGTTTTCTTCTGCCTTGGAAATCCTGGAAACCTCAATTTGTGTTTTTACCTCATCCACAAGTTCATATCCCTCGGGAATCTCGATATCAACAACCACCTCGTAAGTTCCTTCTTTTTTATCTTTCAGATCAATGGAGGCTTTAATATTTTTTTCCTTCAGATCTCCCAGGTCCTCTTTTGTTTTCTTTACACGAAGTTCTACCTGTGCCGCATCAAATGCCACCTGCATTCCATCCGGCACGTTTTCCACTTTAATATTTTTTGTAGGAACCTCGCATACAGTACTTCCCTCCGGAAGAATATTTACATGAACAAATACATCTTCACTGGAATCACTGGTCAGTTTCAGTCCCTCCGGAAGATAATCAGATATATTTATTTTTTCTTCACAGTCCTTATCCCTGCCGGATATATCAATAGCCTCTGCGGGAATCCATACTGTGTTATTCTGCTCAGCAAGAGCATGTAACGCCTCATCGCTTCCCGACACACTAATCACATTGGGCGTAGTGGTAACACCTTCCACCCGATAACCATCTGCCGGCGTTCCGGAGCATTCTGCGCTGATTTTTACATCTGTACGCACTTTCCATAAACGGGCAGTCACATAAACCTTTGACACATTAAGATATGACATATCCTGGCTGCTGAACTGCTCGCCGTTTTTGTCAATGACTGTAACATCTGTCTCTCTGGTCACATCGGAAGATGCGCCACTGACATCAACAGAGGCTGTTACTTTATCTATTTTATTGATTAGAGATGTTGGTCCTGTAATCCTGATTTTCTCAGGACTGGATACTAAATTTCCAATTTCATAGCCTCTTTCAGGCTTTGTATCTTTGGTTGTCACAGTAACAACAAACTCCTTAGTTTCCTTATCCTCTATATGAAGGCTGAGATTCTGAGGCGACACCTGAATGTTACCCGGAGCAATATTATCTACTGTAGCCGTAATAGGTACCATAACCGGATTGGTATCCAGGCTCACTGCCTGCTGCAGATCGGCTGCTGCGCGAATATCCGCTGACGTCAGATCATCCAGAACCTTTCTCTGAGCCTTGATTGTGACACGGATCGGCTCCTGTTCCTCATTTCGCATGCACATTTTGCCGTCTGCGTCAATATAGGCTTCATTCAGAAGCTGAACGTCTGTTACTATAAAAGTCTTTTTCACAATCGGATTATCTATATTAATAGCAAGAAGCCATACCAGAACAGCAACAAGCAGAGAAAGAATTTTCAGAGAGAGATTATTTGTCAGTTTTTCCTTCATGCTTTGACCTCCCTTTTAAAAGCTGTCTCAGTTTGTTGTTATCCACGATTGTTTTATTCTGCGCTTTTTCAAGAATTTCTCTCAGCTTGGCAGATGAAACATTTCTCTCAAGTTTCCCTTCCTGCGCCACAGAAATCTGTCCGGTTTCTTCTGATACGATAATGGTTACAGAATCTGAAACCTCACTGATTCCCACCCCAGCCCTGTGTCTGGTTCCAAGCTGCTTGCTCAGTTCCATATTATCTGACAAAGGGAGATAACAGGTAGCTGCCACTATACGGTTCCCTCTCATAACAACTGCCCCGTCATGAAGAGGAGTATTGTGCTCAAATATATTAATAAGAAGCTGACTGGAAAGAACTGCATCCACATTGATTCCTGTACGGATATATTCATCCAGGCGATTTTTCTGTTCAATAACGATCAGAGCCCCTGTCTTAACCTCCCCCATGTCAAAGCAGGCTTTCACAAGTTCGTTGATCGTTTTATCTGTAAAACGCTCTTTTACTTCTTTTCCCACATCAAAGGGAATGATGGCTGACATGATCCGCTTCTGCCCCAGCTGTTCTACAATTTTACGCAGTTCCGGCTGAAAGATAACGATCACTGCCATAATCAGTACGCCGGAAAGCTTGGACACGATCCACAGGATCGTATTCATCTTAAAAATGTACGCAATGAGCAGAAAGGCACTGATAACCAGAAGCCCCTTCAAAAGAGTATAGGCGCGGGTATACTTGATCCATACCATAAACTGATATACAAATACAGAAATCAACAGAATTTCTATTACATCAATGATATTGACAGAAGGCATATTGATATGCGATACGTATCTGTTCAATACACTTATGATGTTCTGCATAACTGCTCCTCTCTTTCTCATACATTTTCATGTTACAGATCACATTTCTGTTACAGATCTTTCAGGGATTCCTCCAGTTTCTTCTCAAAATCAACATTGTCCACAGAAGGTCTTCTGAGCAGCTGCTCATCCTGCTGCGGCCTGCGTTTTCCGGACTGTTTCTTCGGTTCCTGTCCCTGAAACAGCGGCTCGTTATATTTTACCACATGCTCATTCTGTTTTTTTTCTTCCCGTGACGGCTCGGCGTTGATTTTTTTGATACTGCGATCAGAAGTAGCTACAAGAGCCTTGGGAACCGCTTTTACATAATAATAATACTCATCGTCCTCATATTCAAGTCTTTCTGTACGTGTATAGTCTCCTCCGTATACAAAAAATTCAAGAACAAGACCAATAAGGACAGACACAACAGAAAAGATGATCATCGAAACCACAGAGATAGAAATCCCCATAAAAATACTTCCGATCAGCATAATGACTATATAAGTTACGCCGCCTGCAACAATAGCAATGCGCCATGCATAATCAAACATTCTGGTTCTTATCAGATTTACCACCAGTATCACAGCCACAAAAGCCACAAGAGTCAGCCACATCTCTCCGTTTTTCATCAGTCCGTCAGAGAGAAGCGTGATTCTGTCCATGATCTCCCCTTCCGGATTCTGCAGTATCTGAGACTGACTTCCAAGAAATCTTACAAAGTAATAGATAATCACACCGCCGGCTGCCGGAAGTGCAGAAAGCGCACTGCTTAAAAGGCCGCAGCCAACCGGCAGAAGTACCGGAAGGTCAAATGCACAGGCAAGCGGTGTCAAAACCACAACAATATTCTGCTCTGTACTGAATCTGAGAAATACGATCATCATAAAAAGAATCAGAACAAGCATGAATCCCGCAACATCGATTCCCAGAGCATAGCTGTGACCCACCATCATAGCAAATCCTGCAAATATAGTCATTGCAGATGGCAGAATAGAACAGATCAGCGCAAGTATCAGTACCACGAACATATTATCCAGAGCTGTCATATATCCCATATTGGAATTGATCCATATAAAATATATCAGAGCCAGAACAAATTTCATCAATGGCTGCAGATACATTTCATATTTTGCATAGAATCCTTTTATTTTCTGTTTAAATTCCAGTAAAGCTGTCATTTCCGATACCCTCCCGCAGTTCCTCTGCCTGCTGCTTTTTTCTCTTCGCGCGCATAAATCTTGCTGAGTTCAGTAAGCTGGCTGTAATACTCCCGCACACTCTTTTTGGCTTTATAATACCGCACAGAATACTGAATATAAGTAAGAACAGAATATACTACAAGAACAACAGCATATCCTACAATTATGTAAATACCCATGGAAACAAGATTCATCTTATGGATATTTTCCATCAGATACTCAC
>NZ_HF999051.1:0-279 GCF_000433815.1 Blautia sp. CAG:257 | reverse complement strand
AGTCCGATATAGTCACTTCTGTAATACTTGCTGACCGGAAGGTATCTTCTGCCTTTTCCCTGCTCATACATAGCAATTTTGGTCATTATTTTAACCTTTTCTTCGTTGATCATGATCTACTCCTCAATAAGCAATCTGTTTCTGAATAAACCGCCGGACATATCTGTCTCCTGTATTTTCTGCAAAAGGACACAGATATTCACAGTAATTTAATTGTAACATATATCATTATCCATGAAAAGTGTTTTTCTGGTTTTTCTACTGCTGTCCTGTACACAG
>NZ_HF999050.1:2734-20252 GCF_000433815.1 Blautia sp. CAG:257 | reverse complement strand
ACACTAACCATATATTTGTTTGTATTTTCATCTATACCATTATGTATTGAATCTTCATTAAAAAGCCAACAGGGAAGTTTCCATTTATTTTGTTTTTTATGATAAATGCTTAATTCCAATCCGTCATTAAGCTGAGGAACAAGGGCAGTCTCTGTTCCTATAAGCGGTTGTCCCTGAGGCTTTGTATTTCCATAAAATGAAACTGCTTTTTCCAGGGAGGCAAAAGATATGGTACACTTGACTAAATTTGACATAAAATATCCTGCAAAAACAATAATCGAAATATATATCATCCCTTTTTTTAGCTTTCCTGCTGTGGCTTCCTTCTTTTTTCTGTGAATAAACCAGATAACAACACAGCAGATCACCCAGAAAAGAGCTATCGTTTCCACTATCATTTCGAACTTCTGAAAATCCAATTCTTTTGCCTCCTAAATTCTCGCCCGAACTTAAATCTAAAATATTGCCTGAACCACTTTTCCAACAGTGCCTGCTGCCATACCTATAACTACACCAACTATTGCCGGAATACCAAGATCAAGTGAAATCTCATCCGAAATATCCATATTATTTTCTTCAGATTTTGATATTCCTAAACTAATTCCGATACTTTGATCCTTATGGTTATAATGACAGTTTGCACCCAAACTGTAATCTCCTACCGATACACTAGACGATAAGCCAATTAGTTCTCCCGTAAGCACTTCTGAGGAAACACTTGCCTGTACAAATCCAATATTAATGTTCACACCATTATCACTTTCTGTTTGCAAATCTCCTGATGAATTAAAAGGCTCATATGTTGTAACATTCCCTGCATTTGAATAAAATGTAACCACTGCCGATGGATTATACCCTCCAGAAAATCCCGTAGAATGGGAATATGCAACTGATCCAACGCCACTAATTCCAGCTTTATATCTAAAACCATTTGATGTTCCTAACTGTACACCAAAAACTTTACCAAGAGCCTTTGTCGCCTTCCTATAAGTTCTTTTCACCACAGAACATACTTTCTTTACAGCCTTTTTTGTTGCATTCCATACCTTCTTAACAAATCCAAATGCTTTCTTAAAAAATTTTCCATCTGGATCATAACTGGTTGTAGGACTATTACCACAATAAGCATACAAATTTGTCAATACACTGTTTGCGCTTATTAAATATTTATCCGCACAGATAAACCTTCTCAACTCCGGATCATAATACCGGTTCTTCAGGTAGTACATCCCTGTTTCTTTATCGTAGTAATATCCTCTGTAACGGAACGGGTTCTGCTGGCCTACGGTGTCCTTCAGGCTTCCGGTAATGCTTAGAATCTTACCCCAGCTGTCATAAGTATAGTTTACCACCGTGTTTCCATCCTCGTCAATAAGAGCAATGATATCGTTCTGGAGGTTTCTTACATAGAAGTAGTTCTTTCCTCCAATGATAATGGAAACAAGGTTTGCGTTGGAATCATAAGTGTACCAGAAGGTCTGTCCATTGGTGATCTCTGATACCAGAAGTTCCCCTGCCATTCGGTATTCGGTAGCTGTACCATCTACAACTTTCTTTGTTCTGGAGCCTGTATGATCGTAAAAATACTGGATGTTCTTTCCATTGTTTACCCCGGCAAGCTTTCTGCCCATAATCCAGCGGTAAGTAATATTTCCTCTGGTCAGCATGTTTCCGATTGCATCATAGGTCATTGCTGTGCCGTTCCAGTTCACAAGCTGGTCTTTCCAGACAGAAGCATAAGATCCTGTTTCTGTTCTTTCCGGGAAAGCAGGAAGCTCTCCTGCGGTATATGCATACTCCTTCACCTCAGTCAGATTTCCTCCCAGATCATACTCGTAGACAAATGTCTTATTCTGGGTCTGGCTGTCTTCACGGATCAGCTGGTTCCTCTCGTCATAGCAGAAAGTATCTGTCTTTACCGCGCCGGAGCCTGAGCGATCCTGGATCCTTGTGATATTTCCGTTTTTGTCATACTGATAGGTAAGCTTTCTGTCTCCCACAGTCAGACCTGACGGCATGGCATGTTCCTGATTTCCGTTTGCTGCCGGATAAGCCACCTTTACTGCAAAAGCCTTTTTGGTGCTGAGAGTTACACCTGCTGCCCTTCCCAGCTTATCGTAAGTGCTGGTCTTTGTATAGCCTCCGCGTACCTTTGTGGTCTGTTCCCTGCCGTCTTTATCATAAGTATAAAGAATCGTAGTATGGGAAACGCCTGCCTTGTGGATCAGTTTTGTCATGTGGTTTGTTGCATCGTAAGTATACTCATAAAAAGAACCTTTTTCATCTCTTACACGCATCAGGCGGTCAAGGAAATCATAATCCAGATCATAGGTTTTACCTGCCATATGGTTCACAACCCGGCAAAGATTTCCCTCTTTATCATAGGTATAAGTATTCAGCTTCTGCTCTGTTCCGCCGGAAGATTCTCTGAAATAGCTTTCTGTCATCCGGTCCTGACTGTCGTAGGTGTACCGGATCTCATTTCCATTTGCATAAACAGTCCTGCTGAGATTTCCGTTTCCACTTTCATAAATATACTGTACCACCTGGCTGCCTGCAATGGATGCGGCTGTTGTGTTTCCAAAGGCATCATATTCAAATCCATATCGGAAGCCGTTGTGGTCAATGGACGTCAGTTTGTCCTTTGTATAGCCATAAGTATTTTTTACCACCTGCTTTGTTCCGTCTGCAGTTACTTCCTGAGAGACGGAAGTCATTCGGTCAGCAGAATCATATTTATAACTCAGCCTGTTGCCCTGTCCGTCTGTCAGAGAATTAAGAAGATCTGACTTCACATTCCAGTCATACAGGGTTCTGTTGCCCTCTGCGTCTGTGACAGACGCCACATGGTTTTTGTCTGTGGTAAAAGATCTTGCGATCCAGATACCTTTATCCTGAGCATCAGGCTGTACGGTACCGCTTTTTGTGATGTTTCCGTTTCCGTCATAGACCAGACGGTTCACCACGCCCATAGCGGAGGTTCCTTTCGTCACGTTATGTTTTTTATCATACTCATACTTAAATTTATTTCCCTTTGGGTCCGTGATCCCGGTCAGGTCACTGTTTTCATTATATTCAAACTTTGTGGCATTTTTCTGGGAATCCACGGCAGAGATTACATTGTTTTTGTCATCATAGGTGTAGCTCTGTCCGAATTCTTCCCGGTACAGGGAAAGTCCGTCAAAAAATGCAAGGTTGGCATTTCTGCAGTAAGTATAGGAAACCTTAATGCTGGTATAGTCCTGCTTTGCCACATAAACGTCACCCAGGAACTGCCAGTCAAGAATATCCGGGCTGAAATTTGTATAATGAATGTCATTTTTTCCGTCTGCCCCTACAAAAACCACTTCTACGCCAAAGCGGCGGTATTTATCATTATCTGTTTCCGGCAGACAGGTTCCCCGTCCCCAGGCATTAACCATGTAAGTGTCTCCTTTTTTGCCTGTGAGATCAAGGATTTTTGTAAGACGCTTATTTACCTGAGTATCGCCTATGAAACGGTATATATATTTATCCAGCCCGCCTACTCTTTCGGGAACTATAGATACCGCACGTTTATCAACTTCTGTTGTCATATTCAGCTGGCAGTAACGTGCATTCAGAAAACAGAAATTTCTTCCGCGCTGTACTGCATACCATTTCTGATTTCCTGTCAGGCAAATTCCACGCACTGCAATTTTCTGACCTGCTTTTAATGTAATAACTGCTTTTCCTGTCAGCGATGGAGTATCAAATACTTTGTCTTCCTGCTTCATGGTGCAGACAGGAGCATTTACACTGAGACGGATCACATGATCTCTTTTTATATAGCCAAAATAACGTTTTTTATCGATCTGCATGGCTACATAGTACCATTTTTGTCCTCTTGAATCTGTTGTAATGGAACGGATTACCACACTGGTTCCTCTGGGTATCACTTCTTCTACAATAGCTCCACTGTCAGAAGCTGAAGCCCGCAAAATTGCTCCTGTAACCGCAACTGCCCCACAATTATCTCCATCATTTCCGCCAAGGTACGCAAATGCTCTGCTTGCCGGAAAATATCCCCGTTTTCCTTCTGCATTTTCCACTCTGTACCACTGGCTGTTTTCGTTTGGAAGGGAAACAGAAGCATAAAGATGTGTCCATTTCTGTACACTTGCGACTTTTTTTCCATTCAGAGACGGTCTGTCATAAATATACGAAGTTCCTGCTGCCGTTACTGTTACAGCACGGTTTACCGGTCTTACATTTTCAGATCCGACTGATGTCAGACCATCTTCATAATATGCCTTCTTTTCAAAATCCGTGCTTCCCAGCTGGAAGTCCCCGTTGTCGATCAGATTACATCTGCTTACAGTTGTTCCCGTTTCCAGCTGAGCCATATCACCGTATAACACGCCTGCAGCATGATATAAATAAAGATATACACGTACTGTAGGATCTTTAGAATCAGAGGGCACAGTAAAGGTACGGTAAAGACGTACGAAACCGCCTGTTGTTTCTTTCAGAATTTCACTGTCCAGATAAATCCATTTTCCATTTTTGTCAATATATCTGATCCTCAGCCTTGCGCCTCCATCTTCTGCGGCCTGCTTCATTTCTGTTTTTACATACATAGAAAAGGTATACGTCATTCCTGCTTTCAGCTTTACATCCTGAGCCCAGCTTACATACCCTTTCAGGGAACTGCTCTCCGCTTTTAAGGATCTGGTTCCTACTTTGCAGTGCTTCTGATCCGTATTGACAGATGCTGTTCCTGATGCGTCTGTTCCGATAATCTTTCCCCATGCTGACTTAGCTGCCTGAATGATCGGATCCTTCAAAAGCTGAACTACATTGGTCTGAAGTTTTGTGGCGTTTTCCAGACAGTTCACATGATTTCCGCTGGTATTGAATCGTGCGCTTGCAGCATGGGCAAAGCCGTCATGAATGTGCAGAAGGTTTCCGCTGTTGTTAAAGCGATAGATTTCGCTTCTTTTTTTATTGTCTGTGAATTTTGTGCTGTTATAGCCGTAAGTCAGGGTCAGACTGTTTCCTTTCACATTCCCGCCGAACTCTGTGATTCTTTTTACACGATAAGGGCTGGAAGTATAATATTCGTAATTGACACGGTATCCGTCAACATCCGTCAGGGAAGTAAGCATATGATTTTTATCATATGTATAATTTACAGTTTCATTGTCAATATCAATGATTTTTACCAGATCTCCATTGTTGTACCCGAACAGCTTCTTTTTTCCGGAAGGTGAAGTGATCTCATGAAGATAGGTAAGCTTGCCCTGACTGTTTTTCAGATAAGTAAGAACTGTCTTTCTGCCTGCGCCGTCTGTAACAGAGATGACTCTTCCTTCATTCCAGGCAACAACTAGAGTATTTCCATTTTTGTCCTTTACTTTTACCAGATATCCATTTCGGAACATCAGCTGATTGTTTTCCTTATCGTGGATCACAAGCTGTTCGCTGGCATCTGCATGAATAGTCACATAGGATTCCGAACCACCTTCCTCCAGCCATTTGGATTTTTTGGAATCATAGTAAAAATAATGAACGGTTCCGTCTCCGTCTGTGTGCTGATAATAGTCAGTTCCTGCAATTTTTACTTTTTTCAGAGTCTGATGATAACTGAGGGCAAATCCGTATCCATAGCCCAGGTTCACCTGTCTGTTATTGGAATTGTATACATGGGCAAGGCTCATGGGTACGCGGCTTCCGCCGGTTGCCATGGTATCATGGATCAGGATCAGGTTTCCGTTATAGTCATTTACATGAACGGTTCCCGCTCTTCCCACATCCTGGCTGTGATAGCTCCAGTAAGCCTCCAGACCTGAATAATTCACATAGGAAAGCTCGATTCTGGGGCGCATATCCTGAAATCCGTTGTCGCAGTCAGAGGACAGAAATTCTGTATATCCGGAAAGCTCTTTGTCATTTTTAAACATCAGTCCGTAGTTGCCGCCGTTCTGATACCAGTCCTTTACCATTCTGGTAATATCCAGGGTAATGTATTTCTGCTGGTCTCCTTTGTATCTGCATATATCCTCCACAGTATCGGAATAAAGAGGCTTATTGTACCAGTTAATGGAATCTGAGTTCCACGCATGAAGCACCTTATGCACTGCCACAGTACGTTCTTTTCCGTCCTCAGCCAGTGAAACAAGCACCAGTCTGGCATTGATGACCATATCTCCTGTTTTGATCTCCGGAAGCGCAAATCTTACAAAGCTTCTCTGTACCTGATCGCCTCCCTTGTTTTTCAGAATAATACTTTTCTGGAAGTTGTCCTCCTCATATAAGGAATCCACATGGGCATCATAGATCTCAGAAGCTTTTTTGGAGGTAGTTGTTACAGGGTCAATGACTACCGGAAACAGGCGGTTCTCAGATCCCAGCCATTCCATATCCGGCAAAAATGTGATCCTGCACACATCTGTGTCTGTTTCTGTAAGGCTCAGACGGATTGCCTCTGATTTTTCGCCGCCGGCGTCTTTCATGCAGGGCGCATGAACACAGAACACTTCCTGTTCCTCCCTGTCTAAAAAAGAAACCACATTGTTGCGCAGTACAGGACGAAGATTTTTCATCTGATAAAGACAGCTGTAAGTATCGGAAACCGCTTCCGGTTTATGAAGAATCAGATCTTCCTTCACTCCTTCCCCGTGAATCCGGCAGCGAAGCTCTGCCCCGTCAAAAATGTCCTTATAAGAAACTACGCTTTTTTCCTGTTTCCGGGCTTCTGCATAAGTACCTCCCTCCAGCCCCCAGGAAAGAAAGCTGTCTTTTCGGCTCAGGTACACTGTGGAAGCCGGTTCTGCTTTTTTGTTCAGGAAAATCTCCAGATCCCCTTTTCTGTTCAGAAATCCCGGGATTTTATTTTCCTGCACTGAGCTTTCCATATCCATTCCCGAAAAAATTTCTTTTTCACGGAATCTCTGTAAATTCTGCGGCGTTTCTGTTTCCTGAAGGGTATCATCCATTTCCTTCCAGTTTCCGCCTCTGTCCTGGTAGTGTACGGGCTCCAGATAAATCTCTACGGTTCTGGAATGATCCTGATTTTCAAATACTTTTCTGTTTGCAGTACGCTGATCCGCAAGCTCTGTTCGTTTCATGTGTTTCATCTGCTTCATAATTTTGTTCTCCTTTATTCTTTTATTATTTATTTATTCTTGTAATTCAGGTCCGGCTCTGTTTTACAATCAGGATTATAACAAACAAACGTTCTTTTTCTCCATAACACATCTGTATACCGAAAGAACATTTGTTTGTATTTTATTATCAGAATATTTCCTGTTGACAAATACCCTTGCAGGGTATATGATAATAATACAAATAATACCCATAAGGGGTATGTTTATAAACAGAATTTATTTTTAGCCATAAATGAATCAAAGGAGGAATTTACAGTGACTGAAACAACATCCTGCTTCTGCACAAAAAAAACAGTACGTCCGGAGGAAGACCGAAAAAAGCTTGTAAACCGTCTGAAAAGAATTGAAGGACAGGTTCGCGGTATTATAGGAATGCTGGAAAACGATGCCTACTGCAATGACATTCTGGTTCAGTCCGCCGCAGTAAACGCTGCAGTGAATGCTTTTAACAGAGAACTTCTTGCCGCCCATATTAAAACCTGTGTGGCAAGGGATATCCGGGAAGGCAAAGACGAAACCATTGATGAACTTGTGGTTACTTTACAGAAACTTATGAAATAAGACTGTGTACGGAACAGACAGTCTGTACACAGCAGAAGGAGGAAATATGGAACAATATCAGGTAACAGGAATGAGCTGTGCGGCCTGCAGCGCCCGGGTAGAAAAAGCTGTATCCCACGTTCCCGGGGTAACCTCCTGCTCGGTCAGTCTGCTCACCAATTCCATGGGAGTAGAGGGAAGCGCCTCCCCTCAGGATATTATAAAGGCTGTTGAGGAGGCCGGTTACGGAGCCTCCCTAAAAGGCGCTGACAGTCAGCAGTCCTCTGCATCCCAGGCTGCGGAGGCTCTTGCGGATCACGAAACTCCCATTCTGAAAAAACGACTGATCGCCTCTGTGGGCTTTCTTCTGGTTCTCATGTATTTTTCCATGGGACATATGATGTGGGGCTGGCCTGTGCCTCAGTGGTTTGAACACAATCATGTTGCCATGGGGCTTTTACAGCTGCTTCTTGCAGGGATCATCATGGTCATTAACCAGAAGTTTTTTATCAGCGGATTTAAAAGTCTCTGGCACAGATCCCCCAACATGGACACGCTTGTTGCCCTTGGCTCCATGGCATCCTTTGTCTGGAGCGTGTATGTGCTTTTTGCCATGACAGGCGCTCAGGTCAGCGGGGACATGGCTGCTGTGGAAAATTACATGATGGACTTTTATTTTGAGTCTGCGGCAATGATCCTCACTCTGATCACTGTGGGAAAAATGCTGGAGGCCCGCTCCAAGGGCAAAACAACAGACGCGCTGAAAAGTCTTATGAAGCTTGCTCCGAAAACAGCCGTTGTGATCCGCAGCGGACAGGAAACCACAATCCCTGTAGAACAGGTTCACAAAGGAGATATCTTTGTTGTCCGTCCGGGAGAAAACATTCCTGTAGACGGAGTAGTTCTTGAAGGGACAAGCGCAGTAAACGAATCAGCTCTCACAGGTGAAAGCATTCCTGTAGACAAAGCAGCCGGGGATATGGTATCTGCAGCCACGGTCAACCAGTCAGGATTTATCCGCTGTGAAGCTTCCCGGGTAGGAGAAGATACTACTTTATCCCAGATTATAAAAATGGTCAGCGACGCTGCAGCCACCAAGGCTCCTATTGCAAAAATCGCAGACCGGGTTTCCGGGATCTTTGTGCCTGCCGTTATCACCATTGCTGTAATTACAACTATTGTGTGGCTTCTTACAGGACAGACCTTTGGCTATGCTCTTGCAAGGGGAATTTCTGTTCTTGTTATCAGCTGCCCCTGCGCACTGGGACTTGCCACTCCGGTTGCCATTATGGTAGGAAACGGCATGGGCGCCAAAAACGGGATTCTTTTTAAAACAGCCGTATCTCTTGAAGAAACAGGAAAAGTACAGATTGTGGCTCTTGATAAAACAGGAACCATTACCAGCGGTCAGCCGGAAGTTACTGATATTCTTCCTGCAGAGGGATTTTCTGAAGAGCAGCTTCTGACTCTTGCCTTTTCTCTGGAACAGAAAAGTGAACATCCTCTGGCAAAGGCAGTTCTGAAAAAAGCTGAAGAACGGAAGCTTCACGCTTATGAGATTTCTGATTTTCAGGCTCTTCCCGGAAACGGACTTTCCGGCATTATGAACAGTCAGACGCTTATGGGAGGAAGTATGAAGTTTATCAGCAGCCGTGTTTCTGTGCCGGATTCTCTGAAACAGCAGGCCGAACATCTGGCGGAACAGGGCAAAACCCCTCTTCTCTTTGCCTCAGACAACAAACTGGCCGGTATCATCGCAGTTGCCGATGTGATCAAGGAAGACAGTCCGCAGGCTGTTAAAGAGCTTCAGAATATGGGAATCCAGGTTGTAATGCTTACGGGAGACAATGAAAAGACTGCCCGGGCCATCGGAAAGCAGGCAGGAGTGGACGAGGTGATCGCAGGAGTTCTCCCTGACGGCAAGGAAAGTGTGATCCGTTCTCTGAAGGAACAGGGAAAGGTTGCCATGGTAGGAGACGGGATCAATGACGCTCCGGCTCTTACAAGGGCAGATATCGGCATTGCTATCGGAGCAGGAACAGACATTGCCATTGACGCGGCAGACATTGTTCTGATGAAAAGCCGGTTAAGCGATGTGCCTGCAGCCATCCGCCTCAGCAGAGCTACCCTCAGAAACATCCACGAAAATCTTTTCTGGGCATTTTTCTACAATGTAATAGGAATCCCTCTTGCCGCAGGCGTGTGGATCCCCATCTTTGGCTGGACCTTAAATCCCATGTTCGGGGCTGCCGCCATGAGCCTTTCCAGCTTCTGCGTTGTCACAAATGCCCTCCGGCTGAATCTTTTTAAGGTTCATGATGCAAGCCGGGACAAAAAAATCAAACAGGCTGTTTCCATTCTGCCTGAAAAAGATTATAATGAAAGTAATAAAGAAAAGGAGACTACTTCTATGGTAAAAATCACAGTAAATGTTGAAGGAATGATGTGCCCCCACTGCGAGGCTCATGTAAATGAAGCGATCAAGGCTGCTTTCCAGGCAGAGGATGTTGTTTCCTCCCACGAAAAAAAGACAACTGTTTTTACTTCTCCGGAACATGTGGACGAAGATAAGATCCGGGAAGTTATCAAAAATGCAGGATACGAAGTAACCGGAATTACTGAAGAATAAACCGGATACTACAAAATGTATCTGCACTGCTACTGAAATACAAAAAACGGGTCATGGTCATTTTTGTCCGTGATCCGTTTTTTACAGAATAAGGGGGAAATCATGGATACGACACAGAAAAACAGAGAAAATAAAAGCCTTCGTCTGATTCGCTTCTATGCCAGACGAATATGGAGGGATGCGTCAAATCTTGCAAAATGGCTCCTTCTGGCTGTCCTTACAGGTCTGGCAGTAGGAGCCATAAGCAGTGTCTTTGCAAGAGCCCTGAAATTTGTCACGGATTTTCGTATGCAGAATCTTTGGGTATTTCTTCTCCTTCCGGTTTCCGGCCTGTGTATTGTATTCCTGTATCAGAAATTCGGAAAGGATGACGGAGGCACCAATCAGGTGCTTTCTACTATCCGTTCACAGGATGATGTTCCTCTGCGGTCTGCTCCTCTGATCTTTGTCTCCACTCTTCTGACGCATCTTACAGGAGGATCCGCAGGACGTGAGGGCGCTGCCATACAGCTTGGAGGAAGTATCGGCAATCAGCTTGGCGCCTGGTTCCGTCTTGATGAAGAGGACAGGCATGTAATTGTAATGTGCGGCATGAGCGCCGCCTTTTCTGCTGTTTTTGGTACGCCCATGGCTGCCGCTGTATTTTCCATGGAGGTAGTAAGCGTAGGGGTTATGTACTATGCGGCTCTCCTCCCCTGTGTGATCGCCTCTCTGGTTGCCGCCAGATTTGCAGTCAGCTTCGATATCCATCCGGAAAGCTTTCATGTATCCGGGATTCCTGAGCTTTCTGTTGCTTCCGGGCTGAAAATGCTTCTTGTGGCAGTTGGCTGCGGGATCGTAAGTATTCTTTTCTGCGTTGCCCTGAAAGGCATTGGACAGCTTTATTCCCGTTTCCTAAAAAATCCATATCTGCGTATTGTCGCAGCCTCCGGAGCTGTGATTGTGATCACGCTTCTTCTCCGGTCAGCAGATTTTATGGGCGCAGGAAACGGGCTCATTGAAAAAGCAGTGGAAGAAGGACAGACCCGGCCCTTTGATTTTCTGTGGAAGCTGATTCTTACTGCAATTACCATGAAAGCAGGCTTCCGTGGAGGAGAAATTGTTCCCTCCTTCTGTATCGGCGCTACCTTTGGCTGTGTTATGGGACAGCTTGTAGGGCTTTCGCCTTCCCTGTGTGCAGCCTCCGGAATGGCAGCCCTGTTCTGCGGCGTTACCAACTGTCCCATTACCTCTATCCTCATTGCCTTTGAACTGTTTGGATTTGAGGGCGTTTCCTATTACCTAATCGCAGTCTCCATCAGCTATGCTGTTTCCGGGTATTATGGGCTTTACAAAGATCAGACCATTGTGTACTCCAAATATAAGGCAAAATATATTAACAGACATACCAGATAACAAAAACATCTCTGTCGGAACCGGGATTTTACTCCCCGGTTCTGGGCGGAGATGTTTTTTATCTTCTCTTTATGTGTAGTTATTTCGCTGCCCGCCAGCTATCCTGACTTAACAGGAAAGACTATTTTACATCTGTCTCATCAGATGATTCCAGTCCCTGCGCCTGGATGAATTTCACGGCTTTTTTTACGTCGGCTACATCAAAACTTCTGCCGATAAAATTTTAAGATCAATACTCTCCTACTACTGTAGCCTTAATAAGATTCGTATTTCCGGAACGCCCCAGCGGAACTCCTGCTGTCAGAACGACCACATCGCCTTTTTCTACATAACCGGCTTTTTCTGCCGCCTCTGTAGCGTGGAGCAGAAGGATTTCCATGCTGTACTCTTCTTTAATATGAACCGGCGTGATGCCCCAGGACATGTTCAGCTGTCTGCATGTATGTTCCTCCGGCGAGCATCCTACGATCATGCAGCCCGGACGGTATTTGGAAACCATTCTTGCAGTGTTTCCGGAACGGCTGACTGTAATAATAGCTTTTGCGCCAAGATCAATGGCAGTCATACAGGTTGCATGGGAAATCGCTGTCGTCATGTTTGTGGTAGTTCCATGATCTCTGGAAAGAATGTTAAATTCTTTATTATATGCAATATCGCTCTCTGTACGAAGGGCAATCTTTATCATGGTCCGAAGAGCTTCTACCGGATATTTTCCTGCTGCAGTCTCACCGGAAAGCATGATCGCGCTTGTTCCCTGATAAATGGCATTTGCCACGTCTGTTGTCTCCGCACGGGTAGGTCTTGGATTTTTCATCATAGAATCCAGCATCTGAGTTGCTGTGATTACCTGTTTGCCTGCATTATAAACCTTATTAATGATCTCTTTCTGGATAACAGGAACGTCTTCCAGAGGAATCTCCACACCCATATCTCCACGGGCGATCATGATTCCGTCTGCCACTTCCATAATGCTGTCGATATTATCAACGCCCTGCTGATTTTCAATCTTGGCAATAATATTAATGTCACGGCCGCCGTTTTCATCCAGAATCTTACGGATCTCCAGCACATCCTCTGCTGTTCTGGTAAAAGAAGCTGCAATAAAGTCAAAGCCCTCTTTGATTCCAAAAAGGATATCCTCTCTGTCTTTTTTGCTGATAAACGGCATGTTTACATTTACTCCGGGAAGATTCACTCCTTTTTTGTTGGAGATCACTCCTCCGTTTATTACCACACAGTGGATTTCTGTTCCTTGGATCTTTTCAACCTTCAGGCCGATCAGACCATCGTCGATCAGAATACTGTCGCCGGGCTTCACATCCTTATAAAGATCTTTGTAGGTAACAGATACCTTTTCTTCTGTTCCCTGGATGTCCTCTGCAGTCAGAATAAACTTCTGGCCTTCTGTTACAGTAACCTTGCCTTTTTCAAATTCCTGAATCCGGATTTCCGGTCCCTTTGTATCGAGCAGCGCAGCAATGGGTCTGTTGATCTTTGTTCTGATCGCCTTTAATCTTTCAAGACGGCCTTTCTGTTCCTCATGGGGACCATGAGAAAAGTTAAATCTTGCAACATCCATACCTTCAATGGCAAGCTGTTCAAGTATTCCTTCTTTATCAGTTGACGGACCCATAGTACAAATAATTTTTGTTTTGCGCATATCACACTCTCCTTCTCAAATTTTTACGAAATATAGATTTATTTTATAACAGAAACCATATTTTACACAAGCAAATTTATGTAAAAAAATCGTAGAATCATCTAAAAATTTATAAGATCCTTCAGAACCTCTCCTGCAATGATCAGTCCTGCCACAGATGGAACAAATGCCACAGATCCCGGAACGGACCGTTTCTTAGGGGCTGTCTCGGACTGCTCCTCACTGTAAGAATTAAGCGCCTCCTGAGAAGGCATGACCGGAAGTTCCTGAGAATAAACCACTTTCAGCTTTTTTATTCCCCGTTTTTTCAGTTCACGGCGCATGACTTTTGCAAGAGGACACACGGATGTTTTATAAATATCAGCCACCTGAAAGGCTGTGGGATCCAGCTTGTTTCCTGCTCCCATACTGCTGATAACAGGAACTCCCGCTGCATTGGCTTCTTCAACAAGCTGAAGCTTGGCTGTCACTGTATCTACTGCATCTACCACATAGTCATACTGGCTGAAATCAAATTCATCCTTTGTTTCAGGCAGATAAAAACACTTGTGCACATGTACCTTTATATCAGGATTTATATCAAGGATACGCTCCTTCATTACATCCACTTTATATTTTCCTATCGTACTTCTCAATGCTATGATCTGCCGGTTCAGATTCGTAAGACTTACCGTATCACTGTCAATCAGATCAATCTCTCCAATACCGCTTCTTGCAAGGGCCTCTGCCGTATATCCGCCTACTCCTCCAATGCCGAAAACCGCCACACGGCACTGCGCCAGTCTGTCCATTGCCGCTTCCCCGAAAAGAAGCTCTGTTCTCGAAAACTGATTTGCCATAATTCCTTTACCCCACTAATTTTTCGTAATCTTCTTTTATAAAACGATGATAAACCGTATGTCCCATTTCCATTTTTATACAGTAATAATAAGGATCGATCTCTTCATCCTGAAAGTACAAAGCATAATCAAAATCATTATCCTGTATTTTACAGCACACATAATCCGGACTGAACTCAGCAAAGCAGGCGCAGACGTCATCCACGGAAGGATTATGGCTGGTCCCGAAAAGCTCAATCACAGCCTTCAGAAAAGGCGGGTCTGAAATCTCCCGGTGAACGTACTCCGCCCCTTCCGGGGGAATGGTAACCTCCACCCTTCCTCTGCTTTCCCGGAAAGAAACCTGTCCCAGTCCTCCGGTCCCAAACCCGGCTGAACCATTCAGCTCATTAAGGATCCTTCTTTTCTGCTTTTTCCTTTCTGTCTCGGAGCAATTCCCGTCATTCGGAAATAGTTTATCTTCTGAATGTATGCCTGATCCTTCTTCCTCCAGAGTTTCTCCCAGAAGAACCATAAAGGAGTCCCAGGGAAAATACAGCCTGATACTTTCCCGGACAAATCCCAGTTTCATCTGCGCTTCCTTGATCTGATCTGTAATATTTTTTATAAGTCTTTGTTTTTTCATAATCGCATTCTCCATAAAATCAGTTTTCCCAGATTGACAGAAACTTATGAACCTCCTGTGTTCCATACCTGTGAAAACCGATATTTTTATCTCTCTTTCAGCCTATTATTCAGGTATGTATTATATCATATCTGTATTCCGTTCACAAGAATCCTGTAATTGTCGTATAGACAGCTGCTATTTTACATTGTTTTGACTTTTTCTTTTCAATATCTACAAATTTTCGTGTTATCCTGTAAGAAATCTGATAAAATATAAAAAAGAAACGGCAGCTTCAGCCGGCTACTGTCAAAGCGCTGCCCCAAGGAGGATATTTATGAAGTTTAAGCTGAACGATATGGAAAAGAAATGGATTCTCTATGATGTGGGAAATTCGGCATTTACCCTTCTGATCGCTACGATCATGCCTATTTATTTTAATTATCTGGCAGATCAGGCAGGCATTTCCGAAGTAAATTATCTGGCTTACTGGGGATATGCCACCTCTGCTGCTACCATCATTGTGGCAGTTCTGGGTCCTGTACTTGGCGCTGCCTCTGACACAAAAGGACGCCGGAAAAAAATATTCCTGGTTTCTCTTCTGATTGGAGCTTTAGGCTGTGTTTTTCTTGGATTCACTCAGTCCTGGATCTGGTTTCTGCTGCTTTTTGTAATTGCAAAATCAGCCTACTCTTTAAGCCTGGTTGTGTATGACTCCATGCTTCCGGATGTTACCACCGATGGCCGGGCGGATCAGGTGTCTGCCCAGGGCTATGCCTGGGGATATATCGGAAGCTGCATTCCTTTTATTTTAAGCCTGATGCTTGTACTTTTTTATGATAAGATCGGACTTACCATGAAAACAGCCATGGGAATTTCCTTCCTTCTGGTAGCTGTCTGGTGGATCGTAATGAGCCTTCCTCTGCTGAAAAACTACCGGCAGAAGCATTACCAGTCAGTAGCTTCCGGCAACAACCTGGCTGCCAGCTTCCACCGTCTGAAAGGAGTTTTTTCCGAACTGAAAAACAACAGAAAAATCCTGTTTTTCCTGATTGCCTTTTTCTTTTATATTGACGGTGTGTATACGATCATTGATATGGCAACTGCTTACGGAACCGCTCTTGGCCTTGACTCTACAGGACTTCTCCTTGCTCTTCTGGTAACTCAGATCGTAGCCTTTCCGGCTGCTCTGATCTTTGGCAGACTGGCGGGAAAGGTCAGCGCTTCACGGCTGATCACTGTTTCTATCGGAGCTTATTTTCTGATCGCCCTGTACGGGATCATTCTCAAGGAACAGTATCAGTTCTGGATTCTGGCTGTTGTTGTGGGAATTTTCCAGGGCGCCATTCAGTCCATGTCCAGATCTTATTTTGTAAAGATCATTCCTGCGGACAAATCCGGTGAATACTTCGGAATCTACGATATCTGCGGAAAGGGAGCCGCCTTTGCAGGAACTATGGTTGTTTCTCTCATAAGCCAGCTCAGCGGCAGCGTAAACCTGGGCGTGGGCGCTCTTTCTGTTATGTTTCTGATCGGAATTTTCTTTTTCCTGAAAGCAGATAAAACACCTTTGAAATAAGAATAAAAAAACGGGGGCGTTATGCCCCCAGAAATTCTGCCAGCTCTTCCAGTGTATAAACTACTTTATCCGCTCCTGCATCCAGAAAACGCTGTGCTGTTTTTTTGCATTTTTCCTGCTGCTCCTGCCAGGAAAGAGCCTCAAATTCTTCCTGAGAAAGTCCAAGCTCAGAGCTTCCGACAATTACTCCCACGGAAAATGCGCCCGCATTTTTTCCTTCTTTTATATCAGAAACCGTGTCTCCCACCTTTATTACTTTTCTTACATCCATAATTCCAAGCTTTTCCATATTTCTGTATATCATATACGGATAGGGACGGCCCTTCTGTTCTGTGGAATCCGGGCTGAACCAGCAGTCCGGCTCATAACCCTTTTCTTTTGCAGCCGGAGCTACAATCTCCATCATTTTGTCTGTATATCCTGTTGTCGAACCAATGGCATAGCCCTTTGTACGAAGACGACTTATTACCTCCGGCACACCCGGTTTCGGATCTGCAAACATATGAAGAATACTCAGAAGCTTTTCCTCAAAAATCCCAAAAAGCTCTTTCACATTCTCTTCTGTTGGTTCCTTTCCATACTTTTCTGTCCAGCATTTTTTTATTCTGGGCATATTGAGCATAGTACGGATATGATCAATTTTCAGCATCCCCATTGGTTCACGAACCTCCTCCATAGCAGGTTCGATTCCATAATGTTTAAATACTTCCACAAATGCCTGAACCGGCGCAAAGCATCCATAATCTACCGTTGTTCCTGCCCAGTCAAATATTACACAGTCAAATTGCTTCATCTTCATTCCTCCTGATGATTCTTATAAAATCTGATCCGGGAATGTCCGGATGCAGGATAATCCTGTCCCTGATATCCCCTGGATCTTATTTCTGTATGCCTCCGTACAGTCCTTATTTTCCTGTACTGTCCAGAAACTCTTTTACAAGATTTACAACCCTTTCAATATCCTCTTTATAGATTTCTCCAATGTTTCCGATACGGAAAGTTTCCGCCTCCGTTACCTTACCGGGATAAATTGCATATCCTCTGTCTTTGATATAAGTATACATATCTGCAAATTTAAAATCATAATTCTCCGGATAAAAGAAGGTTGTAATAATAGGTCCCTGATGTTCTCCGTCAATATACGG
>NZ_HF999050.1:0-2578 GCF_000433815.1 Blautia sp. CAG:257 | reverse complement strand
ACATGTGTAGGAGATGTGAAGCGCCATTTACCGTCCGCCTCCATGGTTTTCCACTGATCATAAAGGTCAAGAGAAAGACTTCTTGCTTTTCCTTTACTTTCTGTCAGAAGCTTTCTGTCTGCAATGATAAATGAAAATCCCGGCACGCCCTGAATACATTTATTTGCACTGCTGATGATAAAGTCGATTCCCCAGTCCTTTACCGGAATATCCACTCCTGCAAAGCTGCTCATAGCGTCCACAATAAAGACTTTTCCCATGCTCTTTACTACTTTTCCTACCGCTTCAATATCATTAAGGATACCGGAGGTTGTCTCACTGTGTACCATGGCAACATGGGTAATGGAAGGATCTTTTTCCAGCATTTCCCGGATCACCTCTGCCTTTGGAACCTGATCATAATGTTCATTATAGATCACATAATCCATTCCTGCGTGCTCCGCAATATCTGCCATTCGTTCTCCGTATGCGCCGTTTGCCGCGATCAGAAGCTTGTCCTCTTTTCCGATCACACTTGTGAGAACAGATTCCACACCAAAGGTTCCACTTCCCTGCATCAGCACTGCCGTATACTCTTCTTCTGATACGTGAGCCAGTTTCAGAAGCTCTTTTCTGATCTCCTGTGTGATCTGTTTATAATCGTCATCCCAGGTACAATGGTCGAACATCATCTCCCCTTTTACGGTATCTGTGGTTGTAAGAGGTCCCGGTGTAAGCAGTTTATAATTTTTCATTTTCAGTTCTCCTTTTATCTGTTGATCTGTGTTTATTTTTCACTGTCTGCCAAGATACAGACTTAGTGTAAGCTCTTTATTTTTTACATTCTTCAGACAGTTTCTGATGTTTTTCCAGAAGCTCAACTGTCAGTTTCTGATTAAATACCTCAGGATTGGCAGAAGCATTTTCAGGATCTGTTATCTCATCTTTATAGAGAGCATTGGGGTATGTTTCCTGAAGCTTCTCTCTCCCGTTCTCGATTATGCACTGTGCCATTTCCATGGCTGTTTTATCTCTTTTTGATCCCTTATCCAACACTGCGACGGACTCTGTAAGGGAAAAATTTCCTTCCGCCGGATCTATATAATCTACAGGAAGTCCTGCCTTCTTGTCTGCCACTGCCTGATGCCGCAGGCCGAAGCCGATGGCAACCTCTCCTGCCCGGACTTTTTTCAGTGGTCCTGATCCGGAATCCTCAATATGAGGCCCTGCATTTTCATAAATCCGGGTGAGAAGCTCTTTTGCCTCGTTTTCTCCGTATGCGTCAATGAGTGCCTGCAAAAGTAGCCAGGCAGTAGATGAAGAAGAGACATCTGTAACAGAAATCATGTCCTTGTAAACAGGATCTGCCAGATCTTTAATGGATTCCGGCACAGGAAGTCCTGATGATTCCATTACTTTTGTATTTATGATAAGCGCTCCCTCCTGAGCTGTTACAGGAGCACAGTAAGAAGGAAACTCTTCTGTTGTATTCACCGGAAAGGTCAGATCTTTAAACATCTGATTCTGCTCCTGAGCGCTGTCAATATAAAAGGTACTCATTGTGATCAGATCGGCTTCCAGATTCTTTCCTTCTGCCAGAAGCTTGCCTCCCAGCTCTGATGTACCAAAAGTCTGCATGATATATTTTCCCCGGTATCCATTTGCATCAAGCGATTCTTTCATGGCCTCAACCGCCTCGTCATCTCCATTGGAATAAATCACTACCAGGTCACTGTTGCGTCCGCCTGTTCCCAGAGAAACTGCGGAAATCACCAGAATCGCTGCCACAGCCACAGCTATGATCCTTTTTGCAGTTCGGATCCCCGACGAAACCAACTGAACATTTCCTGCTTTTTTTAATGAATATTCTGCAGTTTTTGACTTACGGGAAGCAAGGTATCCAAACAATGCCTTTGCTGCAATATTTGTAAAAAGAAGCAGCAGCGAAAGAACAAAAATTTCATTGTATTTATTGTAATACTGAAGCTGTTTGATCTTTGTTGTAATCACCATCGTGCGGGCTCCGGCAAGGAAAATCACTGCACTGATGGTTACCATTGCATTAATAAAGTAATAGCTGAACACCCGGATTATGGTTGAAATGGCGTTGGGTGTAACAACTCTCAGGATCGTTTTGATCCAGCTGTCGCCCATGAGCATGGCTGTAGTTTCCCAGGAGGCATTCATCTTTGCAAGAGATTCTTTCATCATCAGATACGGCGTTGAAAAGAAATGAATCATATTGCAGATCACCATGATCAAAAATGTATTCTGAATACCGGTACCGGAAAAACAGAACAGAAATGCAAGCCCCAGAACCATTCCCGGTATTGTGTTTGTTACCATTGCGATACCGTCAATAATCTGTTTAAACCTTCTGCTCACCTTGCTTCTTGCTGTAACCAGAGCGCTTCCATATACAAGCAGCGTTCCAAAAACTGCTGTATAAAAAGCCACATAAAGGGAATTCAGATACACATTCGAAAGCTCTTTATCCCGCAGCACATTCCGTATGTTTTCCAGTGTAAAATGAATCTCATAGGGCCATTCCTCCACAAAAGGAATTACAAAGATCACTGCAAAAATCGAAAGTACACAC
>NZ_HF999049.1:11183-19265 GCF_000433815.1 Blautia sp. CAG:257 | reverse complement strand
ACATCTGCTTAATGTCTTAACTAAATGACATTGCCTTTCCGGAGAGTCTTTTTTCCGGCTTCTGCTCTGCAAGCTTTTCCATGACCTCTGTGGTAAATTTGTCCGGATCATTAAAATTCCAGGTTCTGTAAAGCTCATATGCTTCTCTGGAAATTCCCAGGTCCTGGTATAAAGCTTTATTGGACTCATAATCCGGAAATCCATAATCCAGAAGCTCCGATCTCAGATTATTAAACTTCTGATACTCCTGCCACTGAGGATCCCGATACATCAGGCTGTCTGTACCGTCCGCCGCAAACACAGACAGAAACAGCAGCCCAAAGATTCCGGCACACAGACCAAACCGCTTCCATTCTTTTTTCGGAAAGCGCTTTTTAAGTGTAAGCACAAAGTAAATGCCGATGCCTGCCATCAGCGCACTGCTGGCAAAAAACTGATCCTCTCTGTACATAAAGCCGGTCAGTCCCAGAAGAATACCTGCCGCTGCTTCCCAGACACATATTTTTTCGGAAGTCACCACATGAAAAAGAAGCAGTACAGCCGATGCCGCCGCTATTCCTGCTGTTTTGGTAAACTGGATATGAATATAGCATTCGTATCCGAATACCCACAAAAGAATAAACGATAAATATAAGCCCCAGTAGCCTTTCAGGCGGTTCATAAACACATAGGTCACTGCGCTGAAGGCTGCCACAAGCACAGCATACTGCACAATCGTATACCAGGGCAGTCTGCCTGTAATCTGATAAAGAATACGGTATACAAGTCCGAGAATGTAATTCTGAAATACAAGACGGGGAGTTTTCACTCCCCGCAGTCCACTTCCAAACTCGGCAAAAACAATATCATCATTTGTCTCAAAAGACGGGCGCATAATAAGCGTTATCGCCAGCATTGCCATAAGGTTTACCCCCAGGGCAAACCACGGGCTTTTTCGTTTTCTGTCTATTGCTGCCAGAAATCTGGTTTTCATTAATTTTCCCCTCAAAATGTTCTGATCTTACACATTCGCTGTATTACCGGAATTTTCTGTTTCCGGTAAAGCTTACTGCTCTGACTGTTCTCCCGGAATTTCAGCCATTTTCTCTGTTTTCGCTTTTTCTTCCACGGTTTCCTCTGTTTTTCCGGATTCTGACTGTTGTTTCAGATCTTCCCAGATCCGTTCTTCTGTGGTTTCCGGCTGTTCGGCTGATATTTCAGCTTCCGGCTGTTTTTCTGCTGTTTCCTGCGTCAAGATTTTCTGATCTGCTTCTTCAGTTTCTGTGGACATCTCTGACTCTGACTGTTCCGCAGCTTCTTCTGAAACCGGATCTTTCTGCGGTTCTTCCGCTGTATTCTCTTTTTCCGGTTCTGATGTATCTGCAGTAACCTTCCACGCCGGAGCTTCTTCTGATTTTACAGTTTCATCCATTGTTCCGTCAATGACGCTGCCTGCCGCCTCTTCCTTTTCCTTTGTTGTACAGGCTGCTCCGCAGTGATGGCAGAATGCTGCGTCCTGATCTACGACTGTTCCGCAGGACGGACACACCTTCTTTGATCTGACTCCTGCCATCTCTTCTTTATACTGCTCGATCCTTGTCATCCTCTGGTCAATCTGCTCGCAGAGACACCTCTGCAGATCATCCAGCGGCACGCCTTCCCGGTATCTTCTGTAAAGAACTTTTCCCAGTTCTTCCATAATCTTCTGAATCTGTCTTTCCTCGCCAGATATTTTATTTTTCAGCTTCTGAGTTCCGTACAGAACCTCTGCGCGTCCGCCGATTTCTCTTGCTGTTTTTGTGATTGCTTCTCCAAGTTCTTCAAAAAAATCCTTTGCCATAACCGTTTCTCCTTTCCGGTCACCATTTACTGAGCTGTTTCCAGAAGCGGAATTTCCTGCCCTCTCAGAAGGATCTTCGGTCCGCCGTTTCCTTCAATATATTCTCTGGTGATCACAACCTGTCCTATATTGTCATCCTTAGGAATTTCATACATGATATCAAGCATGTATTCTTCCAGAATTGCTCTCAGAGCTCTTGCTCCTGTCTTTTTCTCCATGGCTTTCGCCGCAATGGCATGAAGAGCTCCCTCGTCAAATTCCAGTTTCACCTCATCCAGAGCAAGAAGCTTCTGATACTGTTTCAAAATGGCATTTTTCGGCTCCATAAGTATCTTCACAAGCATATCCTCAGACAGTCCGTCAAGGGTAAAGATGATCGGCAGACGGCCGATAAACTCAGGGATCATGCCAAAGCTTTTAATATCATCCACTGTAACTTTTTCCAGGAGATGAGGATCATTGTCATACTTGTCCTTCAGATCAGCATAAAATCCGATGGACGCCTGTTTGTTCAGACGCTCCTTAATAATGTTTTCCAGATCCGGGAAAGCTCCTCCGCAGATAAACAAAATGTTTCTTGTATTCACAGTTGTCAGCGGAACCATTGCATTCTTGCTGTTTGCCCCTACCGGCACTTCCACTTCACTGCCTTCCAGAAGCTTCAGCATTCCCTGCTGAACCGCCTCGCCGCTTACATCTCTCTGATTGGTGTTTTTCTTTTTGGCGATCTTGTCGATTTCATCAATAAAAATAATGCCATGCTCTGCTTTTTCCACATCGTTATCTGCAGCTGCAAGAAGCTTGGATACCACACTTTCAATATCATCGCCAATGTAGCCTGCCTCTGTAAGGGATGTAGCGTCTGCAATAGCAAGCGGTACATCCAGAAGTCTTGCAAGTGTTTTTACAAGATAAGTCTTACCGCTTCCTGTCGGTCCGATCATCAGCATGTTGGATTTTTCAATTTCAATTTCATCCATGGTGTCTGTTGCCACACGCTTATAATGATTATAAACTGCAACTGACATTACCTTTTTTGCATAATCCTGCCCGATCACATATTCGTCCAGCGCAGCCTTGATCTTATGAGGAGCCGGAATCTTTTTCAGATCCAGAACCGGCTTATGCTTCTCATCTTTTTTCTTCTTGGGCGCGCTCTGCTGCTGTGACATCTGATTCTGGAAGCTGCCCAGATCAACCATGCTTACACCCGGCATGTTAAAAATGTCATTATAATTAAACTTTCCGCTGCTCATCTGCTGATTCATGGTGTCAAAACTTCTCTGCATACAGTCTGAGCAAATATGTATATTATTGGGAAGGTCGATCAGTCTGCCCGCCTGCCGTTCAGATCTCCGGCAAAGAGAACAGAACTTTTCCGGACCGCGTCTGTTCTCGTCTTTATTCTCCTGATCCTCTTCCTGAATTACCTCGTCTTCGTATTTATCTGTCATATAAACTCCTTTCCGTTCTGTCATAATACAAAACGCACAGGTGGTCAGCCCTGCTTCTTCAGGGTCCTGCCGCCTATGCGTCCATTATATCATAACCTCTGTGGCTGTAAACTAAAGTTTTTATAAAAATTCAATCAATACCAGGGAATTTGAGATCCGAAAATACTCTTATTTATTCAGATACTGATAAACTGTTCTGGATATAGACTGAATTCTTGGAACGGCATAGTTCTCACTGCCAGTAGATGAAAAAACACAAATTACATAATCCGTCTTTTTTCCATATACAATCGCCATATCATGCTGAACTGTAGAAGTTTCTCCAGTCTTATTGGCAACCTTAATACCGGAAGGGATCCCGGCAGGTATTTTCCATCTGCGAGTCTGTCTTAAAAGAAGATTTTTCATTTCTCTGGAATATTTTGCTGATACACATTTTCCTCTGTAAATGCGTTCCAGAAGAATACCGCAGTCCTTTGCCGAAGCACTGTTGCTTCCTCCATCACTGGTAAATGATGAAGCCGATGGATGAAGGGTACTGTGACAGCCGGTTTTTGTGTAACCGTTTTTCTTCAGATATTTATTGACCGTACCTGCTCCGGCTACAAAACTTCGGGATTTGCTGTTATATCTTACAAGCTGATTATAAGCCTCGTTATCACTGACTGTGATCATACTGTTCAGAAGACTCTTAACTGTAGAATTATACTTCAGTTTTCCCTGACTGATCTGATCAAAAGTAGAAGCCATAACAAAGGCTTTAATTGTACTGGCCGGATACATAGCCTTATCATTGATATTAATCACCGCTCCATTTTCCAGGTTTTTTACATACACAGACCAGGAGCCGCTGTAGCCGTTCAGCATACCCTTCAGTTTCTTTTTCAGACCATTGACAGTCATATCTGCTTTTGTACACTTGTGCCCTTCCCAGTCAACCCACACATTTGGAGAAATTTCTTTGTTTTTTGCTATGGTACCATCCGACTGAAGATAATAACCTGACTTCCAACAGTTTTCATATTTCTTTCCGAACGAGGAAAGATAATACTTCTTACCATTTATAATCCTCCAGCCTGCTTTTGTCAAAAGTCTCCCATTCTTATCTCCAAAATAAAATGTCCCGCGAAATGTTCTGCCGCCAAGTCTCTGATCCAGCTTACGGAATTTTCTGCTTTTAGAAAGAATTCCGTTTTTCTCAAACATATAATAACCAGTCTTCAGACGCTCTCCTTTAGGAACAGAAATATACCGGAAGCCTGTAACAGAGTTTCCATTTTTATCTTTTAAATACCAGTTATATCCCGTGTCTACCAGATAGCTGCCGCTGCCTCCTGAAACTTTGATATTTTTACATTTACGGCCTTTACTGTCAACCCAGACATGTTTAGATATCCGTTTACTTTTTGCAATAGTTCCGTCCGACTGAAGATAATATCCGGATTTCCAACAATTTTCATATCTCTTTCCAAATGATGAAAGACAATACTTCTCCCCGTTTATAGTCCTCCAGCCTGCTTTTGTCAAAAGTCTCCCATTTTCATCTCCAAAATAAAATGTCCCGCGGAATGTTCTGCTTCCAAGCTTCTGATTCAATTTATAAAACTGTTTGTTCTTCGAAAGACGTCCGCTTTTATCAAACATATAATAGCCTGTTTTCAGACGATTTCCTCCCGGAACAACAATGTACTGGAATCCGGAAACCCTTCCTCCGTTTTTGTCCTTCAACCACCAGTTGTATCCTGTATCCACAAGATAACGACCGCTTGTGCCTCCCAATGGGATAATCTTATTCTTTTTTTGCACTGCCGCTGAAGCTTCTGCAATTAATGGCTGTACAGCCACTCCCCGGGTGCAGAAACTAAATACAAGCATCACAAGAAGCAGACTTTTAAAAAGCCTGCTTCCCCATTTTTTTCGGTCATGATTTTTCTTTCGCATTTTCCTCCCTCTGGCTAATCCCTTACGGTCCTGGCTGCTGTCTGCGTTTCATACTGCACACTCCACTTCCTGTATGGATTTCACCCAATCAACAGCAATCTCATCTGAAAAACACCATATTTTCTCATTTCTCTGTTTCTTCAGAAATCTGCTGTGTATGCGTTTATTATATCATAACCTCTATATGTGTAAACTAATGTTTTTTGTTTAACAGACTCAATACCCGGAAGAGGGTCTTGCATCCAGGGTCACTTCCATTGTCTGCTCCACGTATTCTCCGTTGACAGCCCTTGCAATGACCATTTCTACCGTCTCCCCTGCTGCATAATAGGAAAGCTTTTCCGCCAGATCGTCACTTCCCGTTACCGGCTGACCATCCAGCTCCACAATCACATCACCTTTCTGAAGGCCGGCTCTTTCCGCAGCGTCGCCCTCATCCACATCACGGACAAAAGCTCCTGCCGGAACACCAAACATCTGCACTGCCTCTGTTGTCAGATCGCCTCCGCTGATTCCCAGATAACCGGATTCAGAAATATCCAGCTTATCTCTGGTCTGCCGGTTCATAAGCTTTTCCAGAATGGGGCGGGCTGTTGATATGGGGATTGCGTATCCCATTCCCTCTACTGCATCCGCTGCATATTTGGCAGAGTTGATTCCGATCAGCTCCCCTTTCATATTCAGAAGAGCGCCTCCGCTGTTACCGGGATTAATGGCAGCGTCTGTCTGTATCAGCCCTGTAGTCGTAGTCCCGTCTTCACTGGAAATACTTCTATCCAGAGCGCTGACCCAGCCCGAGGTAACTGACTGACCGTATCCCAGAGCATTTCCGATAGCAACTACCTGTTCTCCTACCTGAAGCCCGTCAGAATCACCGATCTGAGCAACCTTGATCTCCGAACGGGTATCCTCAGGAATATCTGATTTCTGTACTGCAACGACTGCAAGATCATTTCCCTTATCGGTTCCCTTGATCTTTGCGCTGACCGCGTCCTCCACATTGATGTCCCCGCTTGCCAGATCTCTGGTTTCAGCCTCTGCATTCGCTACATCATCGCCAATAAAACAGACACTCAGTGTAGTGGCTCCCTCTACCACATGATTATTGGTTGCGATCAGAAGCTCATCCTCATTTTCACCTACAATAATTCCGGATCCGCTGCTTTCACTGGAAAACTGCTCCACAGTTCCATAAGTACTGAACCCGTAAATACCAAAAAAGCTTGGAATTTCCTGAACACTTACGGAAGTAATGGCAACAACCTCCGGCATTGCTGATTCTGCCACCTCTGCCACACTTCCTGCCGTTGTGGAAGCTTCTCCTGACGGAGCAGCTGTCTGTCCGGTCTGTTCTGCGCTGCCGTCAGAAAGCTGAACAGCTTCTGTCTCTTTTCTGAAATATTTTTCTGCAACTGTATTGGAACACTGAAACACCGCGCTGGCTGTTATTCCAAACACCACTGCCAGAGCTATGGTTCCTGCGATCTTCTTTCCCGGATTATTTTTCTTTTTTGGTTTTACAGGGGATTTCTGCTCCATTCTTCCGCTGTTCCGGTGCATCTGATAATGTTCGTACCGGGGCGGCTCACTGCTTTGTATCTCATGCATTCCAGAATCACTGACATCCTGATCCTTTTCATAATCCATGGGCTTTCTTCCCTCCCTTCACCACTTTCTTATTGTTATGACACAAGTGTATCAGGGAATTGTGTTCAAAATGTGATAATACCTTTAAAAAACAGTGTTCCCGAAAATCATTTTATTATTTTGATTCATTCCAGTATGTCTGATTCATGGTGCACCGGAGGATCATTTTTTTCGATAACTTCTTATAGCGCTTTCCCATAAAATATCCTGCATATTTACACCCGCTCTGTATGATAAATCCGGGAATCAGATACCATTTCCCATGTTTTATAAGGTAGGAAAAGGTCTTTTTTACCAGGCGGAGTCCTTCTCCCTCAGATGGAACTCCATCAAAAATTTCCGGATATTGAGCCTGGGAAACTCCCAGATCAAAGTTCCGGTGAAACTGCTGGCTGCAGGAATAATTATGAGAGTGGACAACCTTTGCATCCGCTGCATATGCAATTCCATATCCGGCATGGATAAGGCCTGCCGCATAGATCATGTCCTCATTAAAAATAGTTTTTTCCACAAACCCTCCCAGTTTTTTGTAAATATCTTTTTTGTAGGCAGCACATACATTGGAACAGAAAAAAGTTTTGATTCCCAGAACGGGAAGATCATCTTTTGTCTTTACCCCTGACTGATCCGGATAGTTAAAGGATCTTGTATATGCTTCCACAAAACTGCAGGAAGAATTCGGAAGCTGCCTTGCATATGCAGCTCCGATATTCTCCTGGCTGTTCAGGGCCTTCACCAGATGGCTGACAGTATTTTTATCAGCAGGCATCGCATCCTGAGTCAAAAAAACCATAACATCTCCATCAGAAAGCTCTGCCGCCTGTCTTCTGGTTCCTCCATGATCAAAATTTTCTTTTTTCAAATGATGAACTTCAAGACAGGGATGCTCTTTTTCCCATGTGGTATCCCAGAACAGTTCCTCTGTATTCATAACAATAATCCTGCTGACAGGACAGGACTGCTGTTCCAGACAGTCAAGAAGAGCTGCAAATTCTTTGCCCGGATGATATGTCGGAATAATCACATCAATTTTTTCAGTTTTCATGTTTTTCTCACTTTCTGACTTTTCATTGTCCCAAACTGGCAAAAAGGGAATTTCTTTTTAAAGAAATTCCCTTTCCTTATCATTCTGATTGTGCGGTTTTCCGGATTATCCTTCTATATAGTCATCTCCGCCGCTGACGTCTCCGCCGCCCATGTCACCGCCTCCGGTATCTCCAC
>NZ_HF999049.1:0-11017 GCF_000433815.1 Blautia sp. CAG:257 | reverse complement strand
GGTATCTCCACCGCCAACGTCTCCGCCTCCGGTATCTCCGCTGCCGGTGTCTCCGTCTCCGGTATCTCCGCTGCCGGTGTCTCCGCTGCCAGTGTCTCCGCTGCCGATATCTCCGCTGCCGGTATCTCCACTACCAGTATCTCCGGTTCCCGGATCTACCCAGTCTGTACTGTTGTCAATCCAACCGGAACCATCGTTTTCAAAGCTGATGCCTGTATTCTCATCCTCCGGTGTAACCTTCTGAACATCTTCCAGTTCTCCCAGTCCACTGACGATCTCAGCGATCTTGGTACTGATTTCCTGAACTGTGCTGGATGGTGTATACGCCTCGTCTCCATAAAGGAATTTATGAAGGGCAATTACATTGGATACCAGATCCGCCTCTGACGTACCTTCTTTTGTAGGAACGATAACGCTTCCCTTAACATTGGAAAACTTAATGCTGGACGGGAAACCGGTTGTCTCATTCATACTGTAGCCGATCACTGTGGGCAGAAGCTGAAGGATCTCTGTTTTATCCATGGATGTGGATACCATAGGGAATACAGCATCCATGATCTTAAAGATAGTCGGAAGCCCTGCCTTTTTTGCCTTCTGAACGATCAGCTGGATAACCTTACGCTGTCTCTCTGTACGACCCATATCAAGACTCGCTGTGTATCGGATACGACAGTAGGAGGTTACCTGTACACCATTCAGATGATAACGGTAATCAATCTTCTCAATGTCCTCCGGTCTTTCCGGAAGTTCGATAGGCTCAAACGACTTACCTGTTTCCTTTGAGGTTTCTTCGCAATAGCTGTTCATGTGTACGATCTCCGCATAGGACATATCTATATCGAGACCGTCCAGCGCGTCAACAATCTCTGTGAGAGCCGCAAAATTTACAGTAGCATAATCTGTAATATTCAGATCCATGTTTCTGTTCAGCATATTAACTGCTGCTTCCGGACTTTTCGCATAGGCCGCGTTTGCCTTGGAATAAGTATCATCATAAACATTGAGAAGTGTATCTCTGTATACAGAAGCAAGCTTTACATCCTTTGTATCATTATTTACACTTGCAATGATCATGGTATCACTGTTCATGCCGCCGGTAGCGCTTTTATCTCTGTGGTCAATACCAAACAGCGCATAGGTGGTATATCCTGTCAGTTTTGATTCTTCCGCATTGATAGAATCCTGTACTTCCTGGTTTACCTCTATGGGCTGCGCGTTTTCTGTCTTGGGCTTTTCAAGCTTGTCCAGTCTGGAGTTGAGCTGTCCGTAAACATACAGACCTCCGATAAACAGAAGGAGTACAATGATCTCAACTGCAAACAGTATCTTTTTTGTCTTTGACCTTGGTTTTGCCATCTTCTTTCCCCTTATCTTTTTAATATGCATTTTTATTAATGAAACCTTTAAATATTGTCAGGAACAAAATCTTAATATCAAAACCAATGCTCCAGTTTTCAATATAATAAAGGTCACAATCAATACGTTTCCTGATGGATGTATCTCCCCGGTATCCATTTACCTGAGCCCATCCTGTCAGGCCGGGACGAACCTGATGTTTTACCATATATCTTGGAATTTCTTCCCTGAATTTCTCTACAAAGAAAGGGCGCTCCGGTCTTGGTCCCACCAGGCTCATGTCCCCTTTCAGAATATTAAAGAGCTGAGGAAGCTCGTCAATACTTGTTCTTCGCATAAACTTGCCGATTCCCGTTACACGGGGATCATTTTTCACCGTCCATGCCTTTTTTTCTTCTGATTCCGGCTGTATTTCCATGGAGCGGAATTTATACATCCAGAATGTTTTATTGTGAAGTCCCACCCGTTCCTGCTTATAGATCAGAGGACCGGGAGAAGTCGCTTTTATCAGAATACACATGAGAAGCATAACAGGTGAGGATACGATAATTGCGGCAATCGAGCCCAGAATATCCATTACCCGCTTCACCATGGCGTTAAAGGTATTACTCAGCGGCACATACCGGATATTGATCACCGGAAGTCCCAGAATATCTTCTGTATATGGCTTTGTGGGAATAATCTTATTGTAGTCCGGAATAAATTTTGTATGCACGCCTGACTTCTCACACATGGCAACAATTTCTTCCAGACGGTAATACTCGCTTAATCCAAGAGTGATCGCAATCTCGTCAAGCCTGTTTGCAGGAAGGATCACTGTGAGATTTGCAATTCTGCCGATCACCTTGATTCCTTTATACACAGTGCCTGCAGGAACATTATCATCCAGAATTCCTCTGACAATATAGCCCCACTGAGGATTTGCCTCGATCCTGTCAATATATTCCTCTGCCGCACGGCTGTAACCCACCAGTATGATCTGCTTCTGGTTCAGACCTTTTTTTCGCATATCCCTGAGCACGGCAAATATGAGCATACGGACGCCCCACTCCAGCAGAATGTTGACCACGCAGAAAATATATACTGTCAGTCGGGAAAAATCGCTCTCTTTCAGCATATATAAAAGAAATACAAAAATCAGCATTCCCAACACATTTGCCTTGATAATATTGGCAAGCATAAGCCTGCGTCCCTGCATATGAAGAGGCTCATAAAGAGTAAATGCCTGATATAACAGCAGATAGCCCGGTATAATAAAAATCAGAGCCAGCATGTACTGCTCAAAACTCAGTCCCTGTTCTGCCGAATAGGCAAAGGGTCCCATAAAACGCAGAAACCATGCGCTTATATAGGAAACTGCCAGTACAATTACATCTATCAGCATCTGAAGGCGGCTGAAATTCTTCTGATTATCCTGAATCAATCTCTGACACCTCAATCCATTTCGTCTATATTATAATAGTTGTTCTTCAAAATCAATGTTTTCTTAGGGTTTATTTTATAAAATTTCAGTGAAATTCTGTAATAAACACTTTACGCCGCCAGTCTCCGGAACATATTGACCCACAGCTCCACCTGGATCTTTGCGTAATTAGGCAGGTTTTTCAGAGAAAACTTCACTTTTTTTCCCTGGCGGCTGATACTGAACCCGTTTTTGATCCCTGCCAGATATTCCTTTCCCATTCCCTTTACGGTAAAGAACAGAAGCTTTGTTCCAAAGCCTACGATCAGAAACGGCAGGTTCAGGATGATCTGAAGCAAAGGCATATTTTTATAGATTAAATATACATTGTTTCTGGACGAGTATCTTGTCTTAAAGTGATTGTACCTGGAGCCGCTTGTGCCGCTTCCCACATGGTAAACCAGCGCTTCAGGGGCATACCAGTTTTCATAGCCGTAAATCCTGGCTCTGTAACCAATATCTGTATCCTCCAGATACGCAAAATGTTCCTCGTCAAAATACCCGATCTTTTCCAGTATTTTTTTTCGGTAAATGGCCGCTCCGCCGCAGGCGGCAAAAATCTGTTCTTCCTTTTCGTAGGTATGAATATCTTTTCCTTTTCCTCTGGCAAAGGACCATCCGAGAGCGCAGTAATAATTTCCTGCATCATCCAGCCTGTCCCTGTCATGATACTGAACCATTCTGGCTGCGCAGGAAAATGCGTTTTTGTGTCTTCGTATGGCGCTGAGCATCTGTTCCACAAAATCCTCAGCCACTTCTGTATCATTGTTAAGAAGCAGGACATAAGGAGCCTTTGCAGCACGGATTCCCTCGTTCACAGCTCTGCAGAAGCCATAATTCTCAGGAAGCTCTATAATATGGACCCATGAATAATTTCCGGCCACAAAAGAACAGCTTCCGTCTGTGGAGCCATTGTCTACAAAAATAACCTCAAAATTTCTTGCGGTCTGCCCTTCCAGACTTCCAAGCACGCTGTCCAGAAACGCGATCCCGTTATAATTCGGTATGATTACCGATACTTCCATAAGCCCTCCTTATTGCTTCTTCGTCATTCCCGGAAGAGGGCGAAGAGAATAATTCCATTTTGTAAGAGAAAGGTTCTTATTATAATAAGGGTCTCCCTTTTTCAGAATATCAATCCACTGGCACCGCATATATTCAATTTCCTCCTGGAAACGACGCACCTTCTCTTTATTGTCCTCTGCTCCCCGCGTTTTTGATTCCATATGATAAAGCTGCACATATGGATCATAGACGATCAGCTTATGATTCTTGCGAACCTTCAGACACAGATCCACATCATTAAACGCCACGGACAGCTTTTCGGTAAATCCGCCGGCCTCCTCAAAGGCTGTCCTCTTCATCATCATGCAGGCAGCTGTCACTGCGCTCATATCCTGAAGAATCGACGCCTTATGAAGATACCCGGTTCTGTTTGCCGGCATATCCACAAACATATGGCCTGCAATACCGCCAAGTCCGATCACGCAGCCCGCATGCTGAATCGTATCATCCGGATAGATCAGCTTGACGCCTGCCACTCCCACCTCAGGGCGCTGACAGACACCCAGAAGTTCTTTGATCCATCCGGGTGTGATCACAGTCACATCATTATTCAGAAACAGCAGATATTCTCCGTTTGCATGGCGGACTCCATAGTTATTGATGGCAGAATAATTAAATTCTTTTTTCCATCTGAGAAGACGGATACGGGGATCCTGTGACAGTTCTTTATAATACTGAAAAATCTCATCTGTGGTACTGTTGTTTTCCACAATAATGATCTCATAATTCGGATACTCTGTTTTTTCTCTGATGGAATCAATACAGGCCTTCAGTGTTTCTTTTTCATCCTTGTTGGGAATAATAATAGAAACAAGGGGCTGACCCTGCACCGGATATTTCACCCGGAAAAATCCCAGATCCGGCGTATGACTTACGGTTCCTTCTGTTCCTGTCCGCTTCAGATGCGCTTCTATAGCCCGCTTTCCGGCGTCAAAAGCGTACATTTTGCTGGCAGGATTGTCTGCTGTAGAAGCCTTATGGGTACGCCAGTGATAGAGAATTTCCGGAATATGTCCTACTTTTTCCGCAGTTTCTATACAGCGGAAGATAAAATCATGATCCTGGGCTCCGTCAAATTCCTGACGGAATCCTCCAACCTTTTGTACAATGGAACGTCTTACCACAAAAAAATGGCAGATATAGTTGTTTGATCTCAGAAGATCCAGATTAAAATCCGGTTTCAGATGAGGCTGAAAATGCTCGTCAAGCTCAGTTGTCACCTTATCTTCATCTGTATACACCGCATCAAGAGTTCTGTCCTCATCCAGCGCACGGACGATCTCATAAAGAGCATTGGGCGCAAGCAGATCGTCATGATCCAGAAGTCCCACAAATTCTCCCCGGGCCATCTCAAGAGCCGCATTTGTGTTTCCTGCAATCCCTTTATTTTCTGTAAGTTCACTGACCCGGATACGACTGTCTTTTTTTGTGTACTCTTCCAGGACCTTTTTCATTGCTCCATCCTCAGGACTTCCATTTGCAATACAAAGCTCCCAGTTTCCATAGGTCTGAGCAAGAAGAGAGTCTATCATCTGAGCCAGAAACTTTTCCGGTGTACGGTATGCAGGCACTGCCACACTGATCAGAGGACTGTACTCAAAATGGTGGTGTCTCTGTTTCTCAAGCGCTGCTTCATCAGGCACATAAGCCTCATACCACGGTCCGTAAGGAACTTCCTCCGGCTCAAATCTTTCGTGAAGCCTTATCCAGAACTCCTTTGGTCCGTAATGCTTCAGATAGCGGAATCCCTTTTGTATGGTGTAGGGGCTGAGTTTTTTTAACATCCTTCCCCACTGGATCCTGCCGGCTGAACTTTTTTCTTTATTCATATAAAACCTCGGTTTATTGTCATTTTACATTGTTTTTACATAGAATCCGGGTTTATTTTATCATTACGTCCCGGGTTTTGCAAGGCTGAACGTGTGTATCAGTATTCCGGCCTCACAAAAGTGTTGAATTACATAAAAAAATGGGATATGATAGATTTTGTAACAGTTTCCGCCGCACAGGGGATTATTCACCCGGATATTGCGGCACACTACCTTTATTTACCGAACCTATTACAGGAGTATACTTTATGAAAATAAAAAAATTATGCGCCGGGCTTTTTGCCCTGGGAATGGCTTTTTCCCTGATGCTTCAGACACCTGTCAGCGCCGCAGAGGCAGCTTCCGGAATTACCACCAACGCAGTTCCGGGCTGGCCCCAGGGAGCCGATATCACTTCTACCGCCGCAGTTGTCATGGAGGAGTCAACAAATACCATTGTCTACGCAAAAAATATGGATCAGCAGCTTTTTCCCGGAAGTACGGTAAAGATCATGACAACTCTTCTGGCACTGGAAAACAGCCAGCTTACAGATCAGGTTACCATGACTGCTACCGGAGTTTCCGGCGTCACTGACGGAGGAGCCAATATCTCCGCCAATCTTGACGAAGTTTTTACCATGGAACAGTGTTTGTATGCCATTATGCTTGTGTCTGCCAATGACATTGCCCTGCAGGTTGCCGAACATCTTGGAGGCTCTGTGGAAGGTTTTGTGCAGATGATGAATCAGCGGGCTGCCGAGCTTGGATGCACCAACACAGTGTTTACCAACCCTACCGGACTTTCTGATGAAAACCAGCACACAACTGCTCATGACATGGCGCTTATTATGCAGGCCGCCATGGAAAACGAAACATTCCGCACCATTGCAGGAGCTCTTTCCTATACTATCTCTCCTACCAACATATCAGGAGGCGAGCGGGTACTGACAAATAATTTTTCCATGATGAGCGCAGCCAACGCCGCTTATTATCAGAACTGCCTTGGAGGACGTGAAGGATATACGGACGCTTCCGGCAGTACTCTTGTATGCGGAGCAGAAAAAAACGGAGTAACCCTGATCGCAGTTGTGCTTCAGGGCGCATCCGGCACCACAGCTGCCGAAGCCGGAAGCCTTTTAAATTATGGCTTTGACAACTTCCAGATGCTCTCTCTTGGCGATACAGACTTTAACATGCTTTCCGGCGGAAATGTTTATGTTCCTGTGGGAACCGCTGCCGACTCTCTTACCACCAAAGACGGCACACCAGAAAACGGTCAGTACACCCGTCAGTATTACTTTGGAAACGCTCCGGTAGGAACCTCGGTAATGGCTGCCGTACAGGAACAGGATACTGCCCTTACAGATGAGGGTCAGAAAAATATGGACGCTGCCAGAAGCTACTCCGAAAAGCATACTGCAGTTCCTTATTATGTGATCGCCGGCGTTGGGATTCTGCTTCTTGGTTTTCTGATCTACCGAATTATAAAAACAGCAAAATCCTGACAATCAGAAAAAATTTCTTGAAAAAAACTTTTCCATACGGTACAATACTCTTGATATAGGGGAGTAGTCAGCACTGTATGGTGCGATTAAGTCAACACCTTGAGCCTCCGGCTCTGGCTTAATCTATACCTTATGCTTTTGGTATACGACAAGACCTGTGTTCCGCTTTCAGGGGAGCACAGGTCTTTTTTACTGAAAATATTCAGGCAGACTTTCCCGTGAAAAAAATCAGGAGGAACCAGTATGGATTTTTTAATTTCCGGCATCACATCTATCACCCCCCAGCAGATCGTTATGTACGTGATCGGCGCTGTGCTGATCTGGCTTGCCATTAATAAGGATCTGGAACCGGTACTGCTTCTGCCTCTGGGATTCGGAGCAATTCTTGTAAACCTTCCTGCTTCCGGTGTTCTGAATCAGACACTTGCAGGTATCGGTGAAACAAATGGTATTATTGAGTGGCTGTTCAATGTAGGTATCGAGGCTTCCGAGGCAATGCCTCTGCTTCTGTTTATCGGAATCGGCGCCATGATCGACTTCGGACCTTTGCTGTCCAACCCCAAGCTGTTTCTTTTCGGAGCAGCCGCACAGTTCGGTATTTTTGCCGCAATCGTTGTTGCATGTTTCCTGGGCTTTGACTTAAAAGACGCTGCTTCTATCGGTATCATCGGAGCAGCCGACGGCCCTACTTCCATCCTTGTATCTCAGGTACTTGGCTCCAATTATATAGGGCCTATCGCTGTGGTGGCATATTCCTACATGGCGCTTGTTCCTATTATCCAGCCTATGGTCATCAAGCTTCTTACAACAAAAAAAGAACGCTGCATCCACATGGAATACAAACCGGCTACAGTTTCCAAAAAAGCAAAGATCATTTTCCCGATCGTTGTTACTTTTATCGCCGGCCTTGTAGCTCCGATGTCCGTTTCTCTGGTAGGATTCCTGATGTTCGGCAATCTGCTCCGCGAGTGCGGTGTGCTGAATAATCTTTCCGATACCGCACAGAACGTACTGTCCAATCTGGTATCCCTTCTTCTGGGTATTACCATTGCGTTCAGTATGAAGGCTGACACCTTTGTAAACAAAGAAACTCTTCTTATTATGCTGATCGGTCTTGCAGCCTTTATCTTCGACACTGCTGCAGGCGTGCTTTTTGCAAAGCTTATGAATCTTTTCTCAAAGGAAAAGATCAATCCTATGATCGGCGCCGCAGGTATTTCCGCCTTCCCGATGGCTGCCCGCGTAGTTCAGAAAATGGCGCTTAAAGAGGACCCAAGCAATGTTCTGATCATGCAGGCTACAGGTACAAACGTATCCGGTCAGATTGCTTCTGTTGTTGCAGGTGGAGTTATCCTGAATGTCGTTGCAAGTATTCTGTAAGAGAAAGGAGATATCTCTATGAATTCTGAGCTTATTATGCAGGCACTTGAGGTTATGTGGAAAGGAATGCTGAGTATTTTTACAGTAATCATTGTCCTTACAATCCTTGTATACCTGATCAATAAATTTCTGAAATAGGTTTTGAAAAACAGCACGGCGTAAAGCTGCGCTGTTTTTTTATGTGCTGAAATATCAGCTTGACAATACTATGCTTTCGTAGTACGATTGTACTACAAAAAGTAGTAGGAGAAACGAGAAATGAAATATAATTTGTCTGAAGCAGAATATGAAATCATGCAGTTTATATGGGAAAACGGAAATAATACCAGTTTTTCTGACGTAATGGAATATACACACAAAAAAGGACATACTTGGAAAAAACAGACCGTACAAACCTTTTTAACCCGACTTATTGACAAAAAAGTATTAAAAGCTGAAAAAATCGGAAATAAACGTTATTATTCCCCAGTTGGTACAGAAGCTGAACATATTCATAATTGGACACACGATTTATTAGATATTGATTTTGGCGGATCCTTGAAAAATTTTATGCTGGCTTTTACGGGCGGCAAATCCCTAAGTGAAGCAGAAGCCAAAGAGTTACATGAATTTCTGGATGAATAAATGAAAGGAAAGCGCTTTTGAATAATTTACTATTATTTATGTCCATTAGCGGTACTTCCGCACTTACAGGATATTTTATAATAAAATTATTTTTCAGAAAAAAAATGACATCTGGGAACAGATATATACTATTGAAATTAGTGATGATATTTTATTTATTTCCCTTTCCGCTTTTAAGTAATAAGCTTATGCATACTATTGGGCAGTTGACAGGTAATAAATCTATGCTTTATGGATATTCATTTGGAAAGACATATCGTCATCTGGATGGAAAAAAGATTTATTATGTGACAGGCGGAAAAACCATATTGCCACATTACAGTTTTATATTCTGGATTTGTATCCTTGTGTGGATTATATTCGTTGGAAGTTATTTTTCTTATTTTATATACAACAAAAGGAAATTAAAGAAAATAAAACAACTGTCAATAGGAGAATGTTATTCTGTTCTTCTATATTTAAGTAATGAATATGAAACAATTCTTCAAAAATATAATGTTCAAATTTTATTTTTGCCATCGAGAACAGAAGCTTTTACATATGGTTTCTTTTCTCCGGTAATTATAATTCAATGTGATTTTGATCCAAATAGTATAAGCTACATTTTAAAACATGAGTTGATGCACATTAAAGAAAGAGATATCTGGACTAATTTATTTTCGTATATAGCAGTTACAATCCATTTCTTTAATCCTTTTATCTACCTATTTTATAAAGAAATTCGGAAAACAACTGAATTAAATTGTGATGAGAAAATCTTGAAAGACGCTGAAAAAAATGAAAGATTACGGTATGGTCATATGATAATTGAACAGGCATATCATACCTCTGATAAACGTTTTGTAATAGGATTTTCAAAACAAAAAAATAAAGAATTGAAGGAGAGATTATTTATGATTAAAAGAAAAACTGTGAAAAAATGGTATGTGGCTCTGCTCTCAACAGTAATTGTTTCTGTGACGGGAACCATTCCAGTATTGGGATATGTCACTCCTGAAGTCATAGAGTCAGAGACTTGTGAACAGGAAATGATTGAATATATAGAAATTGGAGAAATCGACGTTACTCTTCCGGAAGATGAAAAAATGTTTCACAATGTGGACTCTTATTTTCTCACAGAAGATAACAAAATAATAATAGAATCTTCATCTAATAAGCTTAGAAGATGGCCTTGTAGCCATGTATATACGCCAGCAACACAAAAAGTACATACAAAATTCCAATCAGGAGGTTGTCGTGTGGATATATATTCTGTAAAAAGATGTGACAAGTGCGGAGCAATAAAGGACAAAACAAAAACTAATAGCATATCATATGAAAAATGTATTCATGGATAAACAAAAATTTTTTAAATAGTTACATAAAAATCGCATTTCTATTATAGCAGGAGAATCTGTATGGACGATTTAAAAAGAGAAAATTATAAAAAAATCGGAGAAAAAGGAATTACTTTAGCCAGTATATTTATATTTTTAAGTATGATCGCATTTAGTAGTGATATTGATTTTTATATTGCCTGCTTTTTGTGGTGCGCATCGTTGATATTGCTTATATATGCCAATAAGAATATCATTCTTAAAATAATATTCGGATTAATGATAATAGGTATCATAATTATTTTCATATTGAAAATATAATACGAGGAGGCTAATCATTAATTGATTAGCCGACCTCTTACACTGCCTAGCATACTGTTCAGCACTAGGCGGTTCCTTAGTTTCACAAAACACTAGATGTGTTGTGATATAACATAGTTGTAACATCTCGACCTAATAAGATATAATCTTAGGAGGAAACGAGGTATGTTACAGATGAGT
>NZ_HF999048.1:0-1624 GCF_000433815.1 Blautia sp. CAG:257 | reverse complement strand
CTGGATCCAAAGATGCGAGAGGAAACCACAACTCAGACAGTAGATGTGCCGGATGATGTGGATGCAGAGCTGCTTGCAAAAGTATTGGCAAATCCGGAAATGAAAGCACTATTGGCTTCGTTGGCAAAGGCGATGAAGTAATGAAAAATAGTGAAATTTTAGTGGAAAATTCGATGTGCAGAATTTTCAGCAAGTTAAAATATAAAACAGCAGTTTTTATCCAACTATTGAAAGTTTCATCCAAAATGGGGTATAATATGGACGAAAGAACAAAGGAATGGATGATAAACCTAAGGAAGGTAGGTGTAGAGGTGAGAAAGTTTGATTATATGAAATTAGCAGATAGATTGTGGGATGGAGAAGTCGTGTCATATATTGCAAAAATTCATGAATGTAAAGGGCGTCAGGAATTATTTACAAGGCAGAAGCCGGTTGAACTGGAGCGTTTGATAGAAATTGCACGTGTACAGAGTACAGAGGCATCAAATAAAATAGAAGGTATTGTTACAACAAGTACACGTATTAAACAGCTTATGAATGAGAAAACAACACCTAAATCACGAGATGAAAGTGAAATTGTTGGATATCGTGATGTACTTAATACCATTCATGAGAGTCATGATTTCATACCAATTAGAACAGCATATATTTTACAATTACATCGTGATTTGTTAAAACATGCAGGTCTTTCCTATGGAGGTCAATTTAAGAATACACAGAATTATATCAATGAGACAAAGGCTGATGGAACAGTAGTAACAAGATTTATTCCGTTGTCACCGTATGAAACGGAACAGGCAATAGAGGCAATTTGTGAAAGTTATAGAAGAACATTGGCAATGGAAACGGTTGATCCGTTGATTTTAATTCCAACATTTATTTCTGACTTCCTTTGTATCCATCCATTCAATGATGGAAACGGAAGAATGAGCAGATTACTGACTTTATTGCTTCTGTATCAAAATGGATATGAAGTTGGAAAGTATATCAGTATAGAGAAGCAGATTGAAAAAACCAAAGATGCGTATTACGATGTATTGGAACGAATTGATTATGGATGGCACGAGGAAGAGAATGATCCAACTCCTTTTATTAAGTATATGCTTCAGGTAATTCTCGCTTGTTACAAAGAATTTGAAGAGCGAGTTGGATTGATGTCAGAAAAAAATAGAAGTACGGTATATGATGTTGTTAAAAATTATGTAACTGAAAAAATAGGTAAATTTACTGGTGCGGAGGTTATCGCAGCATGCCCGATTGGTAGTCGATCAGCTGTTTTAAATGCATTGAATAAGCTTACAAAAGAAGAGATAATTGTAAAGTGCGGTTCAGGGAGGGGAACGTTCTATGTACGGAAAGATGCTATGGAAAATGAGAACCTTCCCCAATAGAGGTGATATTATTCATAATATGTTGGAATATGTTGATATTGCTGGAGAGTATGTTTAAATCAGGTAAATGCCCGAAAAGTCTTAATGAAAATCACAATATACGAAAAAAAGGAAGGGATTTTAATGCTGAATATTTATTATGGTGATATGAAAGAAGCTGTATATAATACATCGGCTTATTTTAAATATGATTATGAAGATAGTTGGATTGTAGATCCTTTTGTGAAAGAAAT
>NZ_HF999047.1:0-8889 GCF_000433815.1 Blautia sp. CAG:257 | reverse complement strand
CCTTTTCTTATCTTTTATACACAGACTCAGGGATACCCATCCAAATGCACCCAGGAGAAGCACACACCATAATGTCAATCTTGTTTCATCGCCTGTCTCCGGCCTTGTGGAGGCAGGATAACTTTTTTCTGAGGGTGGTTCAGGGTTCTGCACTTCCTCTTTCTGCTCAGGCTGAACAGCCTTATGAACCTGCACTTCCGCACTGGAGGTCATTGTTTTTTCCCCGGTTTCTTTTGTTACTACCTCCACTTCATTGATCAGTTTACTGCTTTTTATATCTTCCGGTATCACAATCTCCGCCTGAAGGCTCACTGACTGTCCGGGCGGAAGCTGACTGACCAGCGCCTTTGTTCTTGTACTGTCAAGAATCACTCCCTCCTTTTCCAGAAAGTGTACAGGAATGTTCTCTGTCCGGAACTTTTCTGTGGTCAGCACAGAATGAAGAATCCTCTCCCCGGTATTCCTGATACATATCTGAAAAAGTACCCGGTCGCCGGGCACCGCTGCTGTACGGTCTGCCGTTTTTGTCACCTGGAAATCTGCCTTTAACGCCTGTATTTCTGTTTTTACCGTAATCGTACGACTGATTTCATCCGGCACTGTCTGCGAAGCTTCCTCTGATGAAAAGTCCCCCGGATCATGATCTTCCTTTTCTGTATTCTGATCTGTATTCTGAGGATACGCCCTGGCTGTCAGTTCAAAGCCCACCTCTTCTGTCCTGTCTTCCGGAACAGGAATACAGACATAAAATATTCTCTTCTCTCCCGGCAGCAGCATCCCGGTATTTTCCCAGGGAATTTTCTCACCCTGCTGATCTTCCAGAACTGCCGTCAGTGTACTGTCCGGCTGTTCACAGAAAAAGCTGAGATTTTCCAGAGGAAGCGTCCCTGTATTTTCTGTTGCTATTTCACAGACAAGCATCTCTCCTGCCCTGGCTGTTTCCGGATTTACTTCTGCGGTTAAAACAAAGTCTGCTGTTTCCTCTTCCGGTATTTCCGTGTCTTCCCCTGTTCCCGGCTCTGTATTCGGATTTTCTTCCGTTTCTTCATCCGAATCTTGCTCAGGCTTCTCTTCCGGGTTCTCTCCCTCTTCCGGCGCTGTGCCTTCCCCGTTTTCTTCTCCGTCAGGCGCTTCCGGTACCTGGTCCTCCGGTTCTGTTTCGGACTGCGCATCATTATCAAAGCCATCCCCGGACGGATCCTCTTCTTCCGTTTCCTGACCGGGCAGGTTCTCTTCTGCCTGTCCATTTCCATCCTGAATATCATTTCCGGCTTCGTCCCCGAAAAGTTCCTCTTCTCCGGATTCCTGTTCACTCTGCACACGAAATTCCCCGGAACTCTTTCCCCATTTCACTGACTTTTCCACAGAAGTTTCCTGTGCGCTGTCCGGCAGCTGTGCCAGAGTTTCCTGTGTTCCTGATGTCATTACAAATCCAGCCAGTAAAATCCCCAGACTGATCTGTTTTATTTTGTGCCATATTCTTTTTTTCATAATATTCCCTCTTTCTGTTCTGCAGCAAAAATCAACACTGGCTTCCTGTTTCCTTTTACCTGTTAAAAGTTTCCCCTGTCAATGGCACCTCCCCTTTCTGAGTTACGTTCTCTGTTTTTCGTATTTTCATCTATGGAACTTTGCACCGAACGGTACTTCTGAACTGTAACAGCTGCTGAATATCCCCGAAACAGCTGTCTGTGATTAAGGATCCACAGAACTGTGGACTATGACAGATTTACTGTACCATGCTTTCTTAAAATATACAATGTGGACTTCTAATTATAAATTTAATTTAATATTTCTTTATATTTTTTCGTTTTCTTTTAGAAACAGTACACACTTTGCACACATTTCTCCGATATAATAGGTTTTGGATAGATGAATAACCACTCTCTATCTCCCCCCTCAAAAAGTTAAGGAAACAGGCCGTCTGCATCTGCAGGCGGCTTTTCCTTTTGCAATCCTCTCTTGCATTTCAGGCCATGTTCTTTTATAATAAAACATATTAATGAAAAAGAAATGAGGTATCCCTATGAGCGAAAAAACTGTAGTAGTTGCACTGGGACACAAAGCGCTGGGAACCACTCTGCCTGAGCAGAAAACCGCTACCAGAGCAGCGGCAAAAGCCATCGCAGACCTGGTAGAGGATGGCGCAAATGTTGTGATCTCCCACAGCAACGGCCCCCAGGTAGGCATGATACACACTGCAATGAACGAATTCGGAAAAGCACATCCGGATTACACCTTCGCGCCTATGTCCGTCTGCTCTGCCATGAGTCAGGGCTACATCGGATATGACCTGCAGAATGCAATCCGCGCAGAACTGCTTTCCCGCGGCATTTATAAACCGGTTGCCACTGTACTGACCCAGGTTGTCATTGATCCTTATGACGATGCTTTTGCAGAGCCGGAAAAAATCATCGGCCGTGTCCTGAATGCTCAGGAGGCGGAAGCTGAGGAAGAAAAAGGAAACTTTGTTACAGAAACTGCCGATGGTCAGTACCGCAGAATTCTTGCCGCACCGAAGCCCCAGAAAATTATTGAACTGGAAACAATCCGTACTCTTGCTGAGGCAGGTCAGATCGTGATCGCTGCCGGAGGCGGCGGTATTCCTGTTCTGGAACAGGGAGTTGACCTTCACGGTGCCAGCGCAATCATCGAAAAAGATTTCGCCAGCGGACTTCTTGCTGAGGAATTAAACGCAGATACTCTTCTGATTCTTACCGGCGTGGAAAAAGTAAGCCTCAACAGAGGTACCGATCACGAAGAGCTTCTGGGAGAAATTTCTGCAGAAGATGCCCGTAAATACATGGAAGCAGATCAGTTCGAAAAAGGCTCCATGCTTCCCAAGATTGAAGCAGGCATCTCCTTTATCGAAAAAGGAGCCCACAGACGCGCCATTATTACAGATATGGCTCATGCACAGGATGGCTATAAAGAAAAAACAGGTACAATTATTAAATAATACATACCGCTGCAAGGCAGAGCCCGTTTCGGAGTTCTGCCTTTTCTTTATCTGCCAAAAAGGATTGATTTTATGTCGGCTTTTACTCTATAATATTCCATATACAAAAACAGAAACGGAGTACCCAAATGGATCTGAAAAGCAGAACACTGTCAAATTTTGCAGAACTTGTAAAAACAGGAGAATGTAAAAAATTCAAAGGAAGATTAAAGGTCGGCGTTGACCTTGGAACTGCAAACACAGTTCTGGCTGTGGTTGATACCACCAACCGTCCCATTGCCGGAATTTCCGCTCCCTCCCACGCCATTCAGGATGGAGTGATCGTTAATTATTTTGAATCTGTACAGCTTGTGACAAAGCTGAAGGAAACTCTGGAAGAACGTCTTGGTACAGAGCTGCTCTATGCAGCGGCAGCCATCCCTCCGGGCGTGTCTGAGGGAAGCGTCAAAAGTATCGGTTATGTGCTGGAAGGCGCCGGATTTGAGGTCACGAATATTGTGGATGAGCCTACTGCGGCTTCCGCTGTTCTGAAGATCACCGACGGAGCCGTTGTGGACGTAGGCGGCGGCACAACCGGAATCAGTATTTTAAAAGACGGAAAGGTTATTTACACAGATGACGAGGCAACCGGCGGCAGTCACATGACAATGACTGTGGCAGGCCATTACCGGATCCCTTATGAAGAAGCTGAGGTTCTGAAAACCCAGCCGGAAAAAGAAGCGGAAATTTTTCCTGTTATCAAGGCTACTGTAGAAAAAATGGCGCTTATTACAGAAAAATTCCTGAAGGGCTACCAGGTTCCGGCTGTGTATGTGGTAGGCGGTTCCTCTATGTTCACAGAATTTACCTCGGTGTTTGAAAAGCGGCTGCACCTGCCTGTTTACCGGCCTGTACACCCGCTTCTAGTCACTCCTCTGGGAATTGCATACTGCTGCCAGCTTCCGGAGCTTTCGTCGAAAAAAGAAGTGAAATAAAAAATGTATTCAATTTTGTGAAATCCTTTAAACACTAGGAAAACTCCCGGCAGCCACACTTTTTATCCCTGCATATTTTTATAAATCTTATCGAAAATCTTTCTTAATAACAACAAAATCCCTTCCAGGAAGTATCTGCTCCTGAAAGGGATCTTTTTTATTTAAAAATATTTACTGTTCAATTACAATTTAATCCGAAACAAGATTAACGCTTTTAAGCGTTTTTTTATACCTTTTTACAATTTGATTCGAAATATAGTTTTTTTCTTTCCTGAAAATCCAGCTAGTTTTTACAACTTAATTCGAAACAAGTTGCATTCTGTTAACCATACAGTAGTATAATTTTTGTTTTTTCGTTTTTTTCTTTAATAATATTTTTTTGCAATTATGCTCTTGGTTGCGGAGACTCAGAGACATGATTATGCATAAAACACGAATAGTGTTCATTTCTCAGTCTCCACAGATTTATATTTATCAGTTCTATAAATTGGAAGTTGTTACTCTTTTGTATCGTAAATAATTTTGCCCGTAAAGTAAATTGAAATGTCCATTTGAACTAAATCTTCTGTTTCTAAGATAGATAAATAACCAGAATACAATACTTGATTATACCCGTATAATTCATCTACAATTTCAAAGCTATAGTTTTTGTATCTCTTTATAAAGCGTTCCAGTTCTAATTTCTCACCGTTGAATTTTCCATAGTTTCCCCATTTGCTCTGCAACATAACGCAGGTACAATCAAAATCCACACCTTCGATTGTGATGTTTCCTTCGACCTGTTCAAAAGATTCTGTAAGTTTTTCATATCCGTCCTCAAATTCAAGTGTTATTGTTTTATCTTGAGTTATAATCTTTTTGACCCGCATATCATGCAGACTATATGGAATGGGCGGATTGTGTTTATATTCTGTCCTCATGAGACCTCCCCGTCAAATTCTAATTTACATATAACATCTAAACAATGCCCATAAATGTTGTTACCATTTGTCAGAGTGCTTTTCCTAGCTTTATGTCATGTGTATAATCCCAACTGGCCAAGCTTATATCTGTTCCAGATGTTTATTTTTTTGGTACATTTTCATCTTCCAACATAACCGAAAGTTCTTCCCAATCTTCAGGGTCTCCGCACCTACGTATGTATGCACAACCGCCATCAATAGATACCAGCCCACAGCTACACGACTTATAATCATGTACTGACTTACTTTCGATTATATCTCCGCATCTTTTGCATTTAATCATGTTCTTTATTATTTTCATATATCATTCCTCTTACACATATTTAATTTTATCCACAGCAATCTAATGCTTTAACAGTTATTCATAAACCCAGGATTTATATCCCTTACTTCTTGGATTTTTTCTTCAGTCAGGCTGCCGTTCCTATAAGAAATTTTTAAATTTGCATACCAATAACCAATAGCAAAACCTTCAAAATCCCTTTCCTTTGGAATTTCTGGTTTACCACCACTTTGAATATATTTTCGATATCTGTCCATATCCCCATTCCATTTTGTATCTAACGGATTCCAATCAAAATTAATCTCATTTAATCTTTCTATCTGCTCAGCTGGAAGAATTCCTTGCGTCTTTTTTGCCCGCATCTGATTGGCCCATATACCAAGTTTATATCCCTTATATTCTTTTCTTTTTGGAATATTTTGTGTTTTATATTCTTTTCGGTATTCCAAAAACAATTCTACAGCTTCATCGAAATATACCTTTTTCTTTTCTTTCGGTGGTTCTGTTTTTTTCTCTTTTACTGGAAGATTAGGAAAATCGGGATTTATTTCTCTGATTTCCAATAGTTTTTCTTTTGATAACGTTCCTCTTCTGTATGACTGTCTCACATCCGCATACCATTGACCTAGTCGAAAATTTTCAAACTCTATTGGTTTTTGTACATGCTTGATTCCAGTTGATAAAACATAACGACGATATTTCTCTACTGCTTCAATCCATTTCTTTTCCAATTTTGCAAAAGTAAAACCTATTTCTTCCAATTGCGCCATCTGTTTATTTGTTAATACGTTTTTACCAGCTTTTCTTCTGGTACACGATACCCATTGTCCTAATTTATATCCGTTCCATACGGTTGTCTTTGTTATATCATCAATAGACATTCCTGCATTCTGATATGCTTTTAAAATCTTAAAACCATTATCAAACTCAACTTTTTCGCATGGGCATCTGGAGGTTCCGTATAAAAACATTCTAGGCTTAATATGAACTACATTTCCGCATTCCTTATGGAGTAGAGCCACTTCATTATTTAGAGATTCAAACTCGCTCATAGCTTTATATTCACCATCAGACATTTTCTCTACCAGACGTGCAAATTCATGATTCTCATCATCTTTTTTTACGCATTCATGACAGATACTTTTGTCTGATACCGCAAATATGCTTTCTTTGCCACAAACACTGCAGATTCTTCTTTCAAAATACTGCTCATGTCTTGGCAAAACTCTGATTAAATCTTGGACATCCGGAAAAGCAAATATCATAAACGGAAGAAATCCTTCTGGCGCAATGTTAATCTTTCTTGGAAATATTTTATTTGCAAAGTATTCTTCTCTTCCCTGAAATAATCCTTTATACTTCCACGCTCCTATATCTGCCAATAGAGCCTCTGTATCATTCCAGGTGCGTAGATATCCCCTCTCCCTTAATTTATCTACTACAGCCTGCTTTACGTCTGTAATACAGGCTGTTATATCTGACAGGCACAAATCTGATATGTATTTAGATAACATGAAATCTGTATTTTCATCAAACTTATATGGAACTTCCTGGTAGTCATATTCTTTGAATTCATACTCATACCCTTTTTGCTTGGTAAATTCCATTAATTTGCCCCCATGCTTGGCACAAACAGTAACTTCCGGTATCTGATGCTCCACATGTAATATCTTACATTCGTCTTCTTTTAAGCACTCTGGACATACTCTTATATGATTTATATGATATTGTACTGTTAGGTTCAAATTACTTGTATCTTTCACATAATTTTGATTTACTTTCTCAATCTGCATTTCTGTTAAGAATAAATTATAAAACCGCTGTCCGGTATTATTCTTATAAATATCATCCAAATCAAGACTTCTAAAGGATTTTTCAGCAAGGTGCGTTAATTCATGACGAAGCTCATATTTAAAATCCCCCCTAAAAATCATGCTATGCCCCATATAATTCATCATAAAGTGCCTAAAAGACAATCCATTGGCTCTAGCCAAACGACATATCCAGGAATAAACAAATTCATTTTTATATGGTGTAAAAAAAATTCCAATATGTCCCATAACAGCACCTCTATATATTTAAAAATGTTTTCATTTCTTCTATAGTTGCTTTTTTAGTTGTCTTCCTAGACTGTGTTTTTGTTTTTCTTACATTTGTCTTCTTATTGGGATTCTCCAAGGCTTTTATAATTTCCTGGGCAATTTCTTTTTCGGTAAGGTCAGAATTTTTCTTCATAAGCTTTTTATATTCCTGCCTTATCTTTTCTTCCTCATAATCATAAATCATATTTATGGTCTTGATGACATTTTTTAATATGACATCGTCTTTTTCTTTTTCTTCAAATTCCTCCACCATAGTTGTCATCTGCGTGTTTTGAGATTTCGTGTCCATAATTTTAAGTGCAATATTTTCCAAAATACGATTATTTGTGGCTTGAATGCTTTCCAGATTTTTAAGAATATACTGCATTTCCGGATAATATTTCTTTGCAACCTTTCGTATAAAATCAGCATCTATTTTTACTCTCTTATCGTCTCGTGACAGGTATTCATAATGCATTGCAGTATAAATGCTGATAAGCTGGTCTATGACTCCCTTTGTGACATCATACAAGGCATCAATAATTTCGTCTGTTGCTTCAATCGTTTTATCAAACCACTGATATCTCAACAGCATTCTTACCAGTAAGGAGAAAAAGCTTTTGTTTCCACAATACAAATCTCCTGATATCACAGGCCCAACTCGTCTGGCCGTCCTTAGTTCCTTAAACATCTTACTTTTTGCGTCTTCCGTTCCTACCACAATCAACGCCATTTTTGTCCGGTTCACAAGAGTCAGCAAACTTTCAAATGAATTCTCTCTGGTAGAACTAAAATCAATCAACTGTATCTCATCAAAGATAATGGCTCCAATACCAAATTTATCGATAAATCCTTTTATTTTTTCTGCTTTTTTTCCAAGGGTTGCTGTTTTTGAAATTTCTGCAGCATATGTTGGTGTAATATTACCAAGAGCTCTATCTATGGCAGCTCCAATGCCCTCATACAGCGCTGAAAAGTTGCTATTTGCTACACAGTTTACTACCAGATAAACAATTTGTGTAAAATACCCGTCTCCAACTTTATGAACAATAACCTGCGGATAACGCGATAACAACGTATGTATAGCAGTTGATTTTCCACAGCCACTGTACCCAATTAAAGAGAATCCTGCATTTGCTGCATCTGCAGGGTTTCCGATAACCCGTCCAGCCTGCACAACATCCTCATTTTTTGTATTGCGTTGAAGACCATTATTTCTAGAGAAAACAAATTCCCGCATTCGATAAGAAACTCGTAATGCATTATAAAACCTCATCTCCAGTTCCTCATGAAATGGCAAGACAAATCTCAGTTTTTTCAATTCTTCCAGCTGCAATAATTTTTCTGTCTTAGGCAAGGTTTTTGCCTCATCCAAATCATAATCTGGCAATCCTTTTTCATATGCACAGACAACATCTCCTTCGGTACGAGGAAACGGCAGGGCTTCAATGAAGGGATTACCTCTATCCGTACTTACTTTTGATTTTACATAAATAGCTTCTACCGGAACACCAAACTCAAAGTCTTCATTCTTATACTGTGAATCATATCCCTCTATCTCTGTGTATTCATAATCAAATTTCATGACAATTCCCCCCCTCAGCCCGTCCGAAAACTTGATTCTCTACCA
>NZ_HF999046.1:85620-93944 GCF_000433815.1 Blautia sp. CAG:257 | reverse complement strand
TGGGAATTCCTTATATTTGAATTATACAAGAAGCTCCTTTTAGTAAAAAAATAGCCGATGCAGGATCGCCCACATCGGCTTCACACTTCTTGTTTAAGATGATATCACTTTAAATCAATAAAATCATCGTTACTAAAGCACCATTTTTATATTACGAATTGTGCATAGCGCACATTTATTGTACAAATCATAAAGGTGTAAATCTCCAATTTTGCACAACAGAATCCGTAATACACAGATATAAAGAAAAGGTTTAACTCTATATGTGCATCTTATATTGTATGATTCATTCCTCTTTTGTCTTTAAAATTTGTTGTCTTATTTTGTATATATCTTCTTACCTTGCAGGCAAATTCCAGTTCCTGAAGTTCCTCCATATTATCCAGATCTGTGTTCAGGATCTCCTGTATTTTCTGGATACGGTGGGCCATTGTGTTCCTGTGAAGATAAAGAGCCTCTGCTGCAAGCTTCCTGGAACCATGCTTTTGAGTAAGAACATCAAGAGTTTCCAGAAGAGCGCTTTCATGAGCTCTGTCATATTCTGCCAGCGGCCCCAGTTTTCTCTGAACAAACTGCCCCGTTTCCTCCTGCTGCGCAATATGAAGCAGGATCCTGTCATACTGGAGATCCTTCAGAAAAACAACTGTCTGCTTCTGTTTTTTCATCTTTCGGATCCGGAACCCTTCAGTAATCTCCTGATATATCTCCGGAAGCATCAGATATCCTGTGATCTCCTGGCTTATCAGTGCAAAGCAGGCGCAGTTATTAACTGTTTCTGTTTTTTCAGTCAGTTCCAGAGAAATCTTTTTCAGCATCTCCTCAGAACAGCTGCCTCCTATAATGCAAAAACAGGATTTTTTACGGCATACACAGGTTCCCTGTATGTAATATTTTTCCAGAACTCGAAGAGATTCTTTTATCTGTATCTCCCGTTTCATTTCCAGAAGGGGCGAATAATCCCCGTTCTCTTCAAGCTGAAGAGTGATCACTCTTGCCGGAACCGGGGGCCAGTGAAGGGCAAAGGTACGATGTTCCACTTCCTCTTCCTGAGTGATCTTGCCTGTCAGAAGCTCCAGAAAAAGCTTCTGATCCTGTTCCAGCTTATTCTGCTGTCCCATCCGGTATCGGGCATCCATATGAATCTGATTTTTTGCCTCCACAACAGCCACCATTACCGGAAAAACAATATCCTGAAACCCCGCATTGTTATTCAGGAAAAAAAGAGGCAGCGCCAGCTGATCAGCCAGTTGAAGCGCTTCCTGAGGAAAATCATCAAAAAACCTTGTCTTGATGGCAAGGGCAGAACAATTTGCCTCATGCATGTTTTGGATCAGCTCCAGAAGCGCCTCCTTATCGTTGCGGATGGCATAGCCTGTTGTAATTAAAAGAACATGCTCCCGCAGCCATTCCTTCATCTTTGGCTGTTCCATCATGTCATAGGATTCTACTTTGCGCATGATCCCGTTTTTCCCTGCTACAAGAGAGGCTCCTCCGCTGCTCCATATTTTTTCGATATCTTTTACATATAACTCCATCTAAAAGCCTTCCTCTTATGTTCCTGCTGTTTTTGTTCAGTATTTCTCCAGTAGTTTCAAAAGAAATGCAGAAAATCTTTTACTCCCGTTTCTGTCCGCTCCGTTTCTTTTTCCGGGAAGCTGGCGGAGGGGAGAAGGTCTGAATGTAATCCTGCCGGATCAGTGTTGCATCCTGTGAAAGAAAAGCAGCTACACGCTCCTGATCGGAAGTTTGCTCCGGGAAAAAGGATGCAAATTTCTGTGCCAGCTGTTCCTCTTTTCCATACAGTTTAAGAGTTCCTTCATATCCTACCAGTTCTCTTAGCACAGCAGTAAATTCTTCATATCTTTTTTCTCTTATCTCCAGATCCACTCTCGCCTTTGCCGTTGTACCGTTCAGATAAAGAATTTTCAGCAGAGTATCGTTTTTAGACCGATCCATTGTTACCCACAGAGCCAGCTTTTTTGAGATTAACTTCCCGCCGATCAGCATCCAGTTCTGGCTTCGGTAGATTTCCAGATACTTTTTCATAGTATCATCTTCAAACTCTACTGGCTCAAAATGTTCTCCATCCAGCAGCTGCTCCAACTGTTTTTTGCTGAGGATCTGATTCAGCACCGGAATGTTTCGGTAAGGTGTACATACATAGCGTCTCATTTTCTGAAACAGAGCCACAACCAGAACTGCTATGCCAAGTAAAAACAGGAAAAGCTCTCCATCCATTTCAATTTTCCCGGTTGCAGTTACCCAAAAACCTCGCAGAACCAGTACAACACCAAATCCCCACAGCCCAAGAATCAGTAACTTTTTCAGCGGATAAAAATGAATCCATTCGATGATCTGTATCTGTTGTCTGCCGCTCATAGGTTTATCACACAAAAGCCGGCGGGTGATCCACTGATTTAAAAATTGTGGAATCCATGCAATTCCAAACAGAAAAGCTGCAATACCGGCATAAATGACAATCCCGATCCATCCAATATCCAGATAAGACTCCAGAAGCACAGGGAAACTGAGCAGCAGCATAAGGAGAAAAAACGGAGCAGATGACTTCCTGTGTTCCTTTTGGATCTTCAGATCGTTTATGGCAGAATAGATGCACAGGAAAGCGATCATGACCGCTGACATCGCTCCTGACACCCAGTTTTTAAGATCTCCGAACCGCAGGACGTGTTCCTTCCTGTGCATACCATAAAATTTTCCAGTAATACCCGCATAGAGGCAAAATCCCAGGTAAACCAGGGCCAAAAGCGCCCCTGCCAGCTTTAAAATTGTTTTTCCTGAAAGTTTTCTTTTCTCCATCTTTATCCTTTTCCTGTAAAATCACTAAAAAAATTAATCTGCTTTCAGATTTTTATCCAGAATCACCAGTTCTCCGTTGCGTTCAATGATACCAGGCTGAACCACAACGATTTTCAGGCCTTCCGGTAATTCCAGATACTGTGAAGCATAACCCCAGACCTTAATCTGATCGCCTTCCTTAAGCTCAATGGCAGAACTTACTGTACCGTCTTCATTCAAAATCTGGTTGGCAATACAGTAAAGCTGGCCGGTTGTATCCTCTGCGATGTAGAGAGATACATCCGGAGAGAGCGGCGTACCGGCAATAGCCTTATATTCACCAACTTCTTCGCTCCAGACGGTACCTTCACTGTAAAATCCAACGGCCATATTTTCTTCGTATCCCTCAATAATTGCATTGAAATCCTGAGCATACGGCTCCATCTCGGCTGTTGTCGTATCCTTGTAAGCGGCAATCTTTTCATTTGATACCTGTTCTTTTATTTCCTGCGGCTGATAATCCTTGTATTCAAAAATATTATCCGAAGCAAGTGTGATCGCTGTGTAGTCATCACCCAGCATGACTTTATAAACAGCAATCTCATCATCACCAACAGTACGATTAATGTCGATATTTCCTGCGGAATTCAGTTCATATCCGTCTACACCTTCCAACGCCTTTTGTAAGGCTTCGTTGGACATGACACAGTTGATCCCATTGAGCGTTACAAAGAAATCAGAATCTGGCTGATCCTTATCCGCAGAGTATTCCAGTTCCGCCACCATTCCGCCCTCAGCAGGCTTACATGGCTCTGTCCCGTCATTTACGATTGCAACATCCATTTCCTGACCGTCTTTGGAAAGTTCCCCATAAATACGCTCGCCGGGCTGCAGCGAAACCTCAGCCGCATCATATTCTTCCGTTTCCAGACTCCATCCGGCCTGTATCAGCCGGGAAGTTTCCAAAGGAAGCGTGTAGTAAGTACCCTCCAGTACGAACTCAGGCGTCCCGTCATTTTTCAGCTGAGACAGAATGGCCTCATCCGTACAGCCTTTATCTCTGCCCGCAGCTTCCGGAGCCGATGTCTGAGGTTTTGAGCCGCATCCGGCAAGCATACTGCACACCAGCGCACATCCTGTCAGTAAAGCAATCCATTGTTTTTTCATAAGCGTAAATCCTTTCTGCGATTCCATCAAATTTGTTTTATGTATGAACAACTCATATCCTTTATAAATGGCGATTATACACCGATCAGCGTCATGACCACATAGAGTAGGATCAGCAGGAGCGCAAGACACATTGCACAGAAAACGGCAATGGTGGTTTTGACCCTGTACCGCTCCTTTAATGTCAGAACCATCATTGCAAGTACATCAAAGGAAAAGAAGAACTGGCAGATTCCAGCTAAAACCGCCAACCATTTCGGATGTACGCCGTCTTTCCATGACTTTATCAGATAAGCGATGGCGTAGGGAGCTGCCCCTAACAGAATCCCGTATCCTAAAATCAAAAAAACAATAGTTACCAGTCCGAACAATGCCATCAGAGGCAATGGGAAGAATGCCATCAGCGTTACATATACGGTGATGCTCCCTCCGACCAGATAGAACGGGATCAGTCCATACTTGATGATCAAAGTGCAGTTCAGCAATGTCTTTCTTGACCACTTTCTTCCTGCGGTCAGCACAACGATCAAATTGACGATTCCCATGATAAAGGGCAGAAGGATCGATACTATCTGCAATGTGATCGCATTGCCAAAACAGACTGCCAAAAGAAAGAATGTATAAGACACAATCACATAGAGTACCGGGAGAATATAAGTCATTTAACAGCCTCCTTTCTTCGCCGGATCAACCAGAGGATCAGCCAGATCAGGCAGACCGGGAACGAAAACAGGCTCAAAATCAAAAGTCCGGCTCCAAATGATCCGAGGATTGAGTCCCCGGCGATTATATTACTGATGATTCCGAGCAGTGCCAGACCAAAGCTGAAAGAGAGCCAGCAAAAGAATGCATATTTACTTTCTTTGGCGTTTGCGGGTACTCTTGATTCTCCCTTTTTGTTTCCAAGCCGGGTTTTTAGCTGTTGGCTCAGAAGTCGTTCCTGCTCCTCTAATTCTGTATCTCCGATCGCCCTTGCGTAATCACCCCGAAGCAGGTGATACCCTATTTTATCCTGCGTATTTTTTGCCTGATGCAGAAACTGTTCCAGAGTCTCTTCTGCTTCTGCCCAGCGCTTTTGCTCCAGCAGAGCGGAGAACCAGTTCGCTGTAATGATATTTTTAGAATGCCTGCTGAGTGCCCAGGGACGCCAGTGATCCAGTCCCTGTTTCAGTTTTTCAAGATCATGGTCACTTTGATAAGCCACCACATAGGGGTTCAGTTTCTTTGCCAACCAGCGTTCATATCTGCAATATGCGAAAAAGCACAGAGCCAGCAGTGCAAGAAACACTACAACAGCAATCCACATAGTCTCGTAAGAAAAAAAGTGATCATAAATCAGACACGCAGCTCCGGAGAGAGCAGCAATGCTGAAAATTGGCCATGGATTCCTCATAATAGCAATATCTCCAATCATTTGTTTGTATAAAGATTTCTTCCGCCGAATTCATTCTTCCCCATCACCATAGTCTCCTGAATCCTGCCTGTCACATGCTCCAGCAGATAAAAGATCGTCTCGTAATGGATGTACTGCAGGATATTTTCGTCAAACATAAATTTCAGGTTTGCGGGAAATTCCTCGTCTCCCTCCCAGAACTGAAGGATCACAGGCAAAAAAGAAAACGGGTACAGCTTTACCGCCACATCGCCTTTCAAATCTGTTTTTTCACCAAAAGATCCACAGGCCTTTTCAAGAGCCGCTACCTTTCCGTTAAAGCTGTCAGCGGTTTTCTGGAACAGATTTACTCCCGGAGGATTCGCCTTCACAATACCCTTCAGCATATTGATGGAACAAAATTTTCCGGACAGACTGCAGCTATCTTTTGAATAGCAAAGCACATCATAGATTGTCATGGACTCATTGAAATTTCCTTCAGTGACTGAGTGAAACCCGTCCTCAGACCATTCCACCACACCGTTTTTGCGGTTGATTCTGTAGGGTCTTCCCATAAAATCCAGGTACAGATACTGTCTGTCATTTTTCAGTGAAAATTTCTGAATCATTTTTTCCTGGTCATATTTTATAAATTCATCCCGCATCCTGTTCCGTGTGATCTCATAATTGGATACTTTCATTTTTCCCTCTTTCTTAATCTGCAGCTTCCAAATCAGCTGATTCGGTTATAGCTGTCATATTTTTATATTTCCGGTAAGTTTTATAAAAAGTCTGTCAAAAATCTCACAGCCTGATATTTCATAGACTTCATTGATTATTTTTGATTTTATCATACATTTACAGAAAAAGACAGAGTATTCTTACGGCCTGAAGCCAAATAAATACTCTGTCTTAAAAAACTTAAAAAATGATAGAATCTATATTTTTATTCCTGAAATCCTCCCTGTTCTCTTTCACAGCTATCAGCAGTTGTCTGCGTTCAGGCTGCATACTGTCCTGCAAGCACAGTCCTTCGCACTTTTTTCCTGACAAAGAAAAAGCATACCGCCTGAAGCACAATGGTAACGGTCCAGGATGCAGGATAGGAAATAAAAAGAAAATCAAGAGATCTGTGAGCCGGAAATACCAGATAGATCCAGATGATCCTCATTCCGACCGTTCCGATCACGGAAAGGACCATGGGTACGGCAGAATAGCCCATTCCCCGCAGCGCTCCCGGAAAAAGGTCCATAATACCACAGAGAAAATAAGGAACTGTGGTAAAGGCAAGGATCTCCAGTCCGCAGGCTATCACATCTGCCTCGCTGGTGTAAATCCTGAGAAGGCCGGAACCAAAGAACCAGGCTCCAAAACCCAGGCTGAAGGAAACTCCTACAGTAAGAATCATGCAGTTTACAAGAACCTTGTCCATTCGTTTCAGTTTACCCACTCCATAATTCTGACTGGTAAAGCTCATACATGCCTGAGTAACAGAATTGGCTGCAGCATAAAGGAAGCCAAAAATATTGTTGGCAGCCGTATAGCCTGCCATGGCAACGGAGCCAAAGGAATTTACAGAGGACTGCAGCATTGCATTGGAAAAATTAATAACCGTGCTCTGAAGTCCTGCCGGAATACCTACCTGAAAGATCTGCTTCAGGTACTTCCACTTAATAGTAAGTCTGGAAAAACGGAGCTGATAGCTGCTCTCTGATTTATACAGGCATCGCAAAACCAGAATACAGGAAATCATCTGAGCGATAATGGTTGCAATGGCAACTCCCGCTACATCCAGACGGAACCAGATCACCAGAATCAGGTTCAGAACCGCATTGGTGATTCCTGAAATGATCAGAAACAAAAGCGGTCTTTTAGTATCTCCCACAGATCTTAAAATAGCTGCCCCGTAATTGTACAGCATAAAAAAAGGCATTCCGATAAAATAAATCCGCATATAAAGGGCTGACTGGTCAATTACATCTGCCGGAGTACCCATAAGCTCCAGGGCGAATCTGGAAAAGCCCAGTCCCACAAATGCCATCACAACGCCACTGATCAGAGCAAACATAATAGAAGTATGTACGGTCTCGGACATTTCCTTTGCTTTTCCGGAAGCATAAAAACGGGCGCTTAGCACATTTGCTCCCAGAGAAACACCTATAAACAGATTGGTAAAAATATTAATCAGCGCTGTAGTTGATCCTACGGCTGCCAGAGAACGGCTGCCGCTGAATCTTCCCACCACCACAATATCCACTGCATTAAACATCAGCTGCAAAATGCCGGACAACATCAGCGGAATCGAAAATGAAATAAGCTTGGGCATAATCGAGCCATTGCACATATCAATTTCGTATTTGCTGTTTTTCAATTCTCTCTCCTCTTTTCCTCATTTAAGTAAATATTCTTTCCTGAAACAGTCTGTTCAACTGCAGAAAATACTTTTTCAGTCAGCCAGACTTCCCAGATAATAAAAGCCTTTACACTCCTCAAGCTTTACATTTACATAAGTGCCCAGAAGACTTTCATCTGCCGGAAAATGTACCAGAAGATTGTACTGGGTCCTTCCGGTAAAAATTCCCTTCTCCTTGCTTTCCTCTTCTACCAGAACCTCCTGAACGGTTCCTGCAAACCGGGAGGAACGGATTCTTCCCTGCTCCTGTACAAGGGCAAGAAGACGGTTAAAACGCTCCTTTGTCACATCTGCCGGAACCTGATCCTCTTTGGCGGCTGCCGGAGTTCCGGTGCGTTTGGAATAAATAAAGGTAAAGGCAGTATCGTATCCGGCCTTTTTTACCACATCCAGAGTCTCCTGGAAATCTTCCTCTGTCTCTCCCGGGAAGCCTACAATAATATCCGTTGTAAGAGAAATATCCGGGATGGCAGTACGGATTTTTTCTACCAGGTTCAGATATTTCTCTTTGTCATAGCGACGGTTCATCTCCTTCAGAACACGGCTGCTGCCGGACTGAAGAGGAAGGTGGAGATG
>NZ_HF999046.1:82876-85527 GCF_000433815.1 Blautia sp. CAG:257 | reverse complement strand
TCCTTCGGATGAGAAGTCATAAAACGGATGCGCTTCAGTCCTTCCACTTCTTCCAGCATGGTAAGAAGCTGGGCAAAGGTCACTGGATTTTCCAGAGTTTTTCCGTAGGAATTTACATTCTGTCCCAGAAGCATTACTTCGGAAACTCCGTCTGCCACAAGACGTTCCACTTCCTTTACAATGGCTTCCGGTTTCCGGCTTCTCTCTCTTCCTCTAACATAAGGCACAATACAGTAGCTACAGAAGTTATTGCAGCCAAACATGATATTTACACCGGATTTGAACGTATAGTTGCGCTCTGTGGGAAGATCCTCCACGATCTGATCCGTTCCCTCCCAGATATCCACGATCTGCATGTCAGATAACAGCATATCGTAAAAAAGCTCTGCAAACTTAAAAATATTGTGGGTTCCAAACACCAGATTTACAAAAGAATAGGTTTTTTTGATTTTTTCTACTACCTGAGGCTCCTGCATCATGCATCCAAAAAGAATGATCTTCATATCCGGATTCTGATCCTTCAGACTGTGAAGATGGCCCAGACGTCCGTACACCTTCAGATTGGCATTTTCGCGGACGGTACAGGTATTGTAAATTACAACATCTGCCTCCTCACTGTCCTGACGGACATATCCGATTTCGTCCATGATTCCGGCTACAGCCTCAGACTGTTTTTCATTCATCTGACAGCCAAAGGTAGTAAGACAATAGGTTACAGGACGCCCGATGGTCTGCATTTTCTGCTGTGTCAGCGCTCTGGCAAGCTCAATAAAGGAACGCTGACGTTCTGTTTCATTCTGTATCTCTTTTGTTTCTGTATCTTTTATCATAAATATCGTTGCTCCTTGTTTATTTTCTTATTTTTCTATGATACAGGAATTTTATAATTCTGTCAAAATTTTTCCGGATACCGTGAATAAACAACAGCAGCACTTTACACATGGCAATATCCCGCAAGGTGTTTCGGCATATTTTGCGAAAATCCAATGATATACGGGGAAAATGGCAATCATCCAGGGTAATCCGGAATGTATTTTGACCGGGCTGCCGGGAACAGCGTAAACAGCAAGTCCATCGTTGCCTCAAAAAACACCCGGCAGTTCTCAGGAATCAGCTCCTGAAGTCTGCCGGGATCAACATTTTAAGCGGTTATTTAAAGTTCGCCCACAGAAAAAATATACTCCAGAGGGATTGTGTAAATCTGCTGATACCGGTTTTCCAGAAGAGAGCTTTCCTCTTCACCCAGACCGGACGGCAGCTCTATCCGAAAAGACGGCTGTCGGGTAAGCTCCGCATAATATCTTTCCGGTGTTCCTTCTCCCTGAATTGCATGATTTTTTTTCTGCTGTTCCAGAGAAAACTTTTCCATGCAAAATCCTGCCTGCTTCTGAAAATGTCTTGCCAGCCGATAGCTTTTCTGGTTTACCCCAAAAGCCTGAGGCTGCCTGAAATATACGATCCTTTTATCTGCCTGTCCAAAAGAAAAAAATCCTTTTCCCTGATATTCCTGCAAAATACGCACCAGAGCCTTTGTTTCATTTTCACTGGCAGGCTCATGATAAATCCGCATTTTCCTGTAATAGCTGGTTGGAAAATTTTTCTGCAGATTCATGCCTCTTGCGTTACAGAAGTATTCTGTGCAGGCTGTCTCCTGCATACGGAGCATCTGTCGGTAAACGGGATTTCGTATTACCGTGTAGCCTTTTTCGTAGATCTCATATCCGTCAGGATTCAGAAGGGGAATGAAACATATCTTCCATGCAGAAAGAAGCTGTTTCACGTCATAAAGCTCTTCCAGCACCCATCCGCATTCCCATGCCCGACAGTATTCCTTTGCCATGCGAAGAAGACAGGACGGCATATGCCGCTCCGTTCCGTTCAGCCCGCTGACACAAAAAATCACCTGGTCTCCCTGTCCCACCTCAATCATGGGAATCATCCGTTCATCATGACTGTTTCCAATTACCCGGAACTGCGCAATCGCCCTGTATCTCCGGGCAGTTTCCCATAGTTCATAATATAAATTCTCATAAGCAAAAATTGTTGTTTCCATCATCTGCCTGTCCCCCTGCCCTTCATACTGAATATATATGAAAAGAGACAGGCTTTTAGACCTGTCTCCTTTATGGACAAATTCTGTCAGATATGCTCAGAAGTTCTGTCAGATATCTTCTTTTTTACGTTTTCTTACAAGCACATAGCCTCCCGCCAGCAGAGAGAAAACTGCCAGAACGGACATGGTTCCAATCGGAGATTCATCTGCTGTGGATACGGCTGACTTGGACGTAGAATCGGAATCCTTTTCTGAAGCCGCCTCTGTCGCCTTAATATCTGCAACAGAGCCTCCGCTTGTTCCGTCATAGTTCAGACCGTCGTCCGGATTCTCTTTGTTGTAATTATCAATGTATTCCTTCCACTCTTCATCAGAAATTTCTGCGGAGCTGAAAGAAGTTTTCATATATTCAATTACATCTGTATCTGTCCATTCCGTACCATTATAAGTCTGTTTCTGGAAAAAGATGTACAGAGGATAGGTAGCCGCCTCCCGGATTCCTTTTTCCTGAGAACCGATTCTCCATGACTTGTTTTTTGTTCCGTTTACAGACATGGACCAGTACAGCGGAATCCATCTCTCATCGCCGGAAACCGGA
>NZ_HF999046.1:64348-82839 GCF_000433815.1 Blautia sp. CAG:257 | reverse complement strand
AGTGTCGTTCTGTCCTGCGCCTACTACCTGGAAATCATAGAATTTCCTTGGATAGAACTGCAGCGGATTTTCCAGACCTGTCACCTTACTTTCTGTCACTTCATATTTACGCGGTGCGCGGGTAGTTACAGTAGGTGAAACAGTCGGAGAAGCCGGACGGCTGCTGTTACTGAGCTTCAGCACTCTCAGCTGGGCGGAGCCTTTATCCGGTTTTGCCGCAACTACAAGCCAGGAATCCTTTTCCGGAACCTTTTCTGCCTTTACGGTAAAGGTTGTATTTGCCTTTGCCGGAGTTTTTGCCTTACTGGAATCATACAGTTTTTTGATAGTATTTGTATCACTTCCTGCATCTACAAAATAATAATACCATTTACAGTCCTTTGTTGTGGACATTTTTGCAGTTACTGTATTATGATCCATCCATTTCAGAGATTTACTCTGATAGGTTAAAAAGGACGGAGAAGCTGTAGGTGTGGGACTTGGTGTCACGGTAGCAGATGCGTTTACCTTCAGCACTGCACTCAGTCCATCCTCTCCCAGCATAACGGAATAATCCTCTGTATCATAAGCCAGCTGCTCTGCCGCTGCTTTAAATTCTTCGGGAGTAACATCTGTGCCATCTGTCTTTTTCCCTGCTTTTGCCACAGTTTTTTTATCTGCCGGAGCTGCGGCTGTCAGAGAGATGGAAGAATCTGTCAGCACATCTGTCACAACCACTGATGCATCCTGATCCAGATAAAGGTTTGCCCCGGTATTTTCCTTTATGGCAACTGTGCCCTGTACGGCAATATCCGTATTGCTGTAAACAGCTCCCATGGCTCCGGTATTTCCGGTAATCGTGCCGCCTTTCAGCACAAGACTTCCCCCGTTATTAGAAACAGCGCCGCCTTTTGCAGTGGTGTTGTTTCCTGTCAGAGTGACTCCTGCTGAAATACCGAAAGCACCGGAATCGCTGACATCTGCCAGGCTTCCTTCGGAAGGTTCTTCCTCACCTTTTCCGTTGCTTCCGTCTACAGTAAGATCAGAACCGTCTTTTACAGAAAACTGAAGCTCGCTGCCCTGTCCGGCAACTGTGAACATCGTTCCGTTAAATACTGTTCCGTCTTCCTTCTGCTCTCTGCGAATGGTGATTCCCGGCGCGGCAGCGACAATGCTGACCTTTTTGCCGGAAACAGAAATGGTTCCTGACAATGCAAGGCTGTCTGTGATCTCGATCACAGTGGATTCCTGAGCGCCGCTTTCTATGGTGGGAGCAGCATCGACCGCCTCCTGAAGTGTCTTATAATAGGTTACCGTTTCCTGATTATTTTCATCTATGGTAATAATGGAAATTCCTGTTGGCTCATTTTCCAGAGTTTCCGGGGCTTCTGAAGGAACTGCCTCCGGTGTTGTCTCTGTTTCCGGAACCTGTGTAGGCTCTGCCGGTGTCTCCGGAACTGTGGGTGTTTCTGTGGGTTCTGCAGGAGTCTCGGTAGGCGCTTCCGGTGTTGTTTCAGGCGTCTGTGTAGGCTCTGCTTCCGGTGTTGTCTCTCCTCCTTCTTCCTGAGGAATCTCGCCGGAATTCTCTCCCTCAGTTACTTCAGATGAAGCTGCAGGGATATCATTTTCTGCTGCCAGAGCAGCGGAAGGAACGGTTCCGGCAGTCATGGCTCCAGCCAAAAGAATTGCAAATAACTGTTTTTTTCTCATTATGTCCTCCTATCTTACGGACGTATCTGCCCATTTCCGTAAATAATGTACTTGGTCGTTGTCAGAGCAAGAAGTCCCATAGGCCCTCTGGCGTGAAGCTTCTGGGTACTGATGCCGATTTCTGCTCCATATCCGAATTCACATCCGTCTGTAAATCTGGTGGAAGCATTGACGTAAACTGCAGCAGCGTCTACCTCATCCAGGAATTTCTGTGCATGCATATAATTGTTTGTGATAATAGCTTCTGAATGACCTGTGTTGTAACGATTGATATGCGCAATGGCTTCCTCTACAGAATACACTATTTTAATGGACAGTATGTAATCCAGATATTCCGTTCCCCAGTCCTCCTGGGAAGCAGGAACCGCTCCCGGCATCAGGGAAAGAGCCTCCTGGTCTGCACGCATTTCCACGTGTTTTTCGCGAAATCTTTCTGCCAGTACAGGAAGAAGAACTTCTTTCATGCTGTCATGAACAAGCAGGGATTCACAGGCATTGCACACACCTACCCTCTGAGTCTTCGCGTTCATGATAATATCTGCTGCCATTTCCGGATCAGCGGTCTCATCTACATAAATATGACAGTTTCCGGTACCTGTCTCAATGACCGGAATGGTGCTCTGATTTACCACTGCTTTGATCAGTCCTTTTCCTCCACGGGGGATCAGCACATCCACATATTCATTCATTTTCATAAATTCCCCGGCGGTTTCTCTGGAGGTATCCTCAATCAGCTGAATGGCATCCTCTGTAATTCCCTGAGCCTTCAAGGTTTCGCGGATACATTTCACAATTGCCTGATTGGAATGAATGGCATCACTTCCGCCTTTCAGGATCACAACGTTTCCCGTTTTAAAACAAAGCCCGAAAGCATCTGCGGTTACGTTGGGACGCGCTTCATAAATAATTCCGATAACTCCAAGAGGAACTCTTTTCTGTCCGATCAGAAGTCCGTTGGGACGTTTTTTCATTCCGGTGACTTCTCCCACAGGATCTTCCAGATCTACAAGTTGGCGAAGTCCGTCTGCCATTCCTTCGATTCTTTCTCTGGTAAGAAGAAGTCTGTCCACCAGACCTTCCGGCATATGATTTGCCTTACCGTTTTTTACATCTTCCTCATTTGCTTTTAAAAGAGTTTCCGAACTTTCAACCAGATGATCTGCCACAGCGGCAAGCACCTGATTTTTTTTATCTGTGGAAATGGTGCGGAGAGCAGCTTCTGCATCTTTTGCACGCTTTCCAAGCTGAACAAGCATTTCTTTCATAATCTGACCTCCCTGAATTTTAGCCTCTTATGCACTGTTTTTCCGTTACAACGATCTCCGGTGAAATATCTGTAGGCTCTGTAGGAACCTGTGGGAGAAGCTGAAATTCAAAGGCTGCTGCCACACGTTTTACCCGGGGATGTTTTTCCAGATAGCGGTCATAAAATCCTCCGCCATAGCCTACTCTGTGATTCTGTCTGTCAAAGGCAACGCCTGGCATGATCATCAGGGCGTCCTCCCACTGTACGATCTCTCCGGACACCGGCTCCGGGATCCCATAGTATCCCGGCTCCAGCTGCGCAAAATCTGTCAGTTTATAAAAAATCATATCAAGCCCCTGTACCTTTGGCACAGCGATTTCTTTTCCGTCTGCCCAGGCTTTTTCAATAAGAAAGCCTGTCATTACTTCATGATTGTAATCTGCATAAACAAGGATTCTGTCCGCTGTCTGATATTCCGCAAGAGCAGTGATATTTTTTGTGATCTCTTTGCTCCATTCCTGTATTTCTTTATCAGAACACGCTTTTCTCTCTGCAAAAATCTGTTTTCTAATGGCTTTTTTTTCTTCCATATTTTTCACCTAAATTCGTAATACTTCCATCTTCTTCTTTAATGCTGATATTGTCAAGCTGACTCCTTAAATTCATGCGGATAGTCGCAATATATTCTTTGCGGAGAGCATCTCTTTCCTTCTTTTCTTCTTCTGTAAGACCCACACTTTTGGCCTTGTGGGCAAGTGTATTGATGCGGTCGATTTTTATGTTATCCATATTTTTCCCTCGTATGATATTGTAGTAGTGTTTATAGACCATCTCCAGGGTCTCTATGTTATATATCAAAGCTTCGGCAGAATAGCTGCCTGCATCTGTTACAGCAGTTTTTCTATATAATCAATGAGGTAGAATTCCTCTTTCTGGTTTCCAACAAATAAGGTTCCGTAATTACGGCCTTCCATAACCTTGTGTATCACATGGAAATCTCCGCCGTTGGCGATCACCATATCCGCTCCTGCAGCCGTGGCGATCTCTGCAGCCGTAAGCTTTGTTGCCATTCCGCCTGTTCCCACCTTGCTTCCCGGGCCTTTTCCCATGCTTTTCAGCTTTTCATCCAGCTTTTCTACGGTGTCGATAAACTTTGCATCCGGATTGGTATTCGGATCGTCTGTAAACAGCCCGTCAATATCTGAAAGCAGGATCAGAAGGTCTGCGCCGATCAGAGCTGCGATAACTGCGGAAAGCGTATCGTTATCGCCAAAGGAATCCAGTGCTTCCAGCTCAAAGCTTGAAATAGAGTCGTTTTCATTGACCACAGGAATGGTGTTCAGTGTAAGAAGCTCCTCAAAGGTATTTCGGGCATGCATGCGGTTCAGATTGTTGACCATGGTATTTTTTGTCATAAGGATCTGAGCTGCCATCTGATTATATTCGGCAAAAAGCTTCTGATAGATCATCATAAGCCTTGCCTGTCCCACTGCGGAGCATGCCTGTTTTACCTTCAGCTCTCTGGGGCGCTCATTGAGGCCAAGGGCAGCAGAACCCACGGCAACGGCGCCTGAAGTTACAAGTACCACGTCTTTTCCCTGATTGTGAAGATCACTGATCTCACGGACAAGCACCTCCAGCTTGCGAAGATCAAGTCTGCCTGTTTCTTTGTGGATCAGGGAAGAAGAGCCTACCTTGATCACAACACGTTTTTTATCTTTTAATAATTCCCGGTAATTCATTGTTGTCTCTCCAAATCTATTTTATCTGTTGATTCCAAGGGCCGCCAGAGCCTCTGACTGTTTCTTTTCCATAACGGCCGCCTCTTCCGGTTCCATGTGGTCATATCCCAGAAGATGGAGCATACTGTGCGCAAAAAGGAAGCTGAACTCTCTTTCTGTACTGTGTCCGTATTCCTCAGCCTGAGCATATACCCTGTCCACAGAGATCATAACATCTCCCAGCAGAAGCTCGTCTGTATCCAGGTCAAAGTATTCATCCTGATCCTCAATAATGGAATAGTCTGCAGGAGACGGAAACGGGATCATAGGAAATGAAAGTACGTCTGTGGGCGCATTGATATTTCTGAACTGGGCATTTACTTCCTTGATCTCCTCGTTATCCGTGATCACAAGATTCACGCTGGCTTCATAGGGGCACTGCTCTGTTTCCAGAATCTTATGTGCCACGCAGTTGGCAAGCTTTGTATAATCAATGTCCAGTTTTTTTTCTGTTTCATAATCTATCTGAATCGTCATGATTTTTTCTCCTGACTGCGGCGGGCTGTACGGGGCTTCGCCGGCTTCTGTTTTTTCTCATATTCGTCGTATGCCTGTACGATCTGCTGAACAAGAGGGTGGCGCACAACATCCTTGCTGGTAAGCTGGCAGAAGCCGATATCCTCTATTTTTTTCAGCACCTTCATGGCAACATCCAGACCGGAAACCGCATCTCTGGGAAGATCCTTCTGAGAAGCGTCTCCTGTGATAATAACCTTTGAGCCAAAACCGATACGGGTCAGAAACATTTTCATCTGTGCAGGCGTGGTATTCTGCGCCTCGTCAAGAATAATAAAGGCATTGTCAAGGGTACGTCCTCTCATATAGGCCAGAGGTGCAACCTCTATCAGTCCTCTCTCCATATTTTTTGCAAAGCTGTCTGCTCCCATGATCTGGTAAAGAGCATCATAAAGAGGACGAAGATATGGATCTACCTTGCTCTGAAGATCTCCGGGCAGAAATCCCAGTTTTTCCCCTGCCTCAATAGCAGGACGGGTCAGAATGATGCGGCTTACCTCTTCGTTTCTGAAAGCAGTGACTGCCATTGCCATTGCAAGATAGGTTTTTCCTGTACCCGCAGGTCCTACTCCGAAAACAATCATTTTTTTACGGATCTGCTCCACATATTCCTTCTGTCCCAGAGTTTTGGGTTTAATGGGACGTCCCTGTATGGTATTGCAGATAAAATCTTTATCGATTTCTGTAAGAACCTCATTTCGCTGCTCCATGGCAAGAGCCAGGGCATAGCTGACGTTCTGTTTTGTGATGGTATTTCCTCTCTGCGCCAGAACTACCAGTTCGCCGATCAGCTTTTTCGCCTGGGAAGCGCTTCCCTCAGTTCCAAGTATTTTCAGAATGCCGTCTCTTGATATCAGAGTGACATTCAATGTTCTTTCGATCAGTTTCAGATGTTCGTCGAACTGCCCGAATACATTCCCTTCCAGATCAGCCGGAATTTCCAGATGCAGTTCGATAATACTGTTAGCCATTCTCTGTTGTCCTTTCTTTTGGTTGCTCCAGTATTTCCACCGGAGTTTCCTTTCCGATTTTTTCAATGATCTCCAGATTTCCTCTGCTGATACAGGTTCTGTGATCCACATCTATTTTAACATTATTTGCAGATATTTGAACCCCCTTTTCCATTAATTTTTCTTCATAATCCTGAAGAATACAAAAAGCCTCTGTCTTTGCCTCCTGTTCTGTACGTATTATCTTTTTCTTCTGGTATCGGTTCATAGTAATACGGCCTGTGGAAACAGGAAGCCTAAAATTCTCAGTGAGCTTCACCGGAAGCTCTTCTGTCAGAGTATGCCAGCCCTTTTTATGCTCTGCTCCCCATTCCAAGTATAGCTTCCCAATCTTTAAAAAGCCTCCAGTTTCCTGAATATTTTCCCGTATTTCTGCTTCATACTCCAATGGAAGCTCAGCATAATAGGACAGCTTCCTTTTTATGTAAATATCTGCATCTGCATGAACATATTCATAGCGTGTCACTTCCTGACTGTCATTTTTCAATTCAAGACAGCCGGAAATCAGAACGTCTCCTGTTTTACAGGTTTCCCCTGGTCTGATCCGGGGAACTCCGGCCCTGGTAATGATCTTTACCACAGTTCCGGATTCTGTGGCTGTCAGATTGCAGGGTTCTGCTTTTTCTTTTTTCTTTTTATTCTGAAAATCCCCTTCTTTTACTGTAATAACCAGTCGTGTTCCTTCTGTTCTTGCAGAAACCCAGGCTGTCTGAGGATATTCTTCCCGGATGGAAGCTGCAATGGCGCTGCAGTTTAAAGATTTTTTTTTCATACCATGGGAAACACCCTGATCCTCCAGAAACTTCAGGATTTCCGGTGTGCTGTTCGCCCTGTTTCCTTCAATATGGATATTCCAGATACGTCCGGAAAGCATAAGAAGAAGCATTCCGCACAAAAAAATTCCCAGAAAAAAAGCTTTTCTTTTTACGCCTTTTTCCACCCAAAAAGGAAGCCCCTGTTTTTCCAGAATATGAATTCTCACCTTTGTTTTTCTCCGTATTGGTCCCAGCAGAAAAAAATGGCTGACGGAAAAAATACAGGTAAAGCTCTTATCCTTATTTTGTCTCAGATTCCGGACGACAATTCCTCTTGCCATGCAGAGATTAAAAAAACGTTCTGTCTGTCCGCCACAGATAAGAACTTCCACATATCCGTTCAGAAAACAAAGGATTTTTTCCATAGCTTCCTCCTACCGTTCCGGGATGATCCGGGAGATTTTTCCTGTAACTGTCATCTCTTCCATGGTATACCAGGGAATTTCCAGATTTTTTCCCATGATTGTCAGTTTTCCCGAAAAAGTGCTTACAATGATTTCCTCCTCTGTCAGCTTCAGAATACTGCGGTAATTTTCAATAACAGCCTGGCTGCATCCTGTCAGTGTAACAACAGTCTCTCTGCAGGCAAGATCTCTGGGAACCTCAAGAGCAGTCAGACAGCCTTCCCTGAGCTGTTTTCTTTTTTGCTGAAAAAACAAAGCATCGACCTCCTCTGATTCCCGCGCACACAAAAACAGAAAAACCTTCGGCTTTTATCGTAATTTATGCCGAAGGCTTTATCTTTATTCCTGACGGAACAATACCATGGAAAACCATAATATTGTATTGCCGCCCAGATTGTATTCCATTTGCTGTTCTTCTACAATTTCCGCAGCCACTACTCCATGGCTTTCCAGACAGGGGTGCATTTTTTCCGGATGCCTGCAGGGTTTTCCCTGGGGGAATGTACACTCCTGACAGATATCACAGGATTCTGTGGACAGGGTAAAAACGGAAAACCCCTGTTCCCGGAGAAATGAGGCGATTTCTTCTGTGATTTTTTCATGCTGGTGTCTGGTGGAAAGCATTTCCTCCATATTCATAAGATCCGACACTTCCGCCACACTGGAAAAAAACACTGCCTGGGGATATCTGCTGATCCTGTCCCGGCACTGCTGCAGTGAACCTACAGCCGGAGGGCAGGCCCAGGTAGTGCCAAAACGTTCACATTCCTGACTGCAGATCGTGCGGACCCTTTCCCTTACCTCAATCCCCTTTGTGTCAAGAATACGGTACTCATACACCGGAAACTGAGAAATATATTCCTCAAATTTTCTCATATCCAACTGTTTTATCATAAGCTTATCCTTCCTTCTGTACTGCCTGTATCATAATCCGCTCAAACAAACCGCCCATTGTCAAAAACCGGTGGAATTTCGGTAACCCTGGTATAGCAGAAAGTTAGTATTCGTTATACTAATTCAAAATGATCAGCGCCATAAATACAAGATTTTCTTCACCGGCATTTGTCAGCGCATGGCCTTTGCCGTCCGGAGTAAAGGTCATGTCTCCTGCTTCTACCATACGAAGTTCTCCGTTATCGCTGTAAATTCCTTTTCCGGAAAGAATGTAATAGGTTTCGCTTTCTCCGTGATGTTCATGATATCCCAGGGAACAGCCTGGTTCCAGAGTCACCTCTGCATAAAGACCACATTTTCCATTTAATTGTTTTTCATTAAGGATCGGCTTAAGAAAAACATGACCGTTTCCTCCGCACATGTTTTCAATACGCTGAATTTCCATAAAAGCATCCTCCCTGGCAAAAACTTTTTTATTTATGATAAGGTTCATTGTTCAGAATACGGAATCCTCTGTATATCTGTTCCAGAAGTATCATCTGCATCAGCTGATGAGGAAAAGTCATTCTGGAAAAGCTCAGCCGGAAATCTGCTCTTTTTAGTACCTGTTCACTTAGTCCAAGAGAGCCTCCGATCACAAAAGCAACTGAGCTTTTTCCTTCAATTCCCAATTGTCCGATTTTTTCAGAAAGTTCTACAGAGTCCAGCATTTTTCCGTCAAGAGCAAGAGCGATCACATAATCCTGGTCCCGGATATTTTTCATGATGCGCTCGCCTTCTGTTTTTTTGATCTGTTCGTTTAAAGCCTCCGAAGCCTTGTCCGGAGTCTTTTCATCAGCCACCTGACAGAAGGTAAGCTTACAGTACCTGCTCAGACGTTTTGCATATTCCTGTATCCCTGCGGTAAGATATTTTTCTTTGATCTTGCCCACAGATAAAATCCGGATCTCCATTATACTTCATAGTCAAGACAGATACGGTTGCAGGTAACTGTCCTGATAAAAGAAACCATTTTCTGATGTTCCGGGTGAACCTGATAACCGTCAAGAGCCTCCTGGGATTCCAGTTCACAGAAAAGTCCGATTTCATGTGTGCTGGCAGGAAGAGCATCTGTGACTACCTTAACAGATATCAGCCCCGGGACGATTCCCGTCAGACGTTCCAGCCCTTCTTTGATCCGTACTGCCGCTTCTTTTTTCTGTTTGTCATCTAAAGTTTCCTGAAATGACCACATTACAATGTGCTTTACCATGTTTTTCTCCTTTCTTTCCTTTACAGGCTTTCTTCAATAAAATTCTGGAATTCCTCCATGGACATCAGAACCTTCCGGGGCTTTGTGCCTTCCTCCGGTCCTACAACTCCGGCATCACAAAGCTGATCCATGATTCTGGCAGCTCTGTTAAATCCGATTTTAAACATACGCTGAAGCATTCCAATGGAGGCTTTTTCCTTATCAATAATAAACTTGCCGGCTTCCTCAAAATATACATCCCTTTCCTCTGCTCCGGATCCTCCTCCGGACAGACTGGCAGTATTTACCTGCTGTTCAATCTGCGGATTGTACTGCGCCGCGGGATTTTTATCTGCAAGAAAGTCCACGATGCTGCTGACTTCTTCGTCTGAAACAAAAGCGCCCTGCAGTCTGGCAGGCTTCTGATATCCCTGAGGATAAAAAAGCATATCTCCTTTTCCAAGAAGCTTTTCTGCGCCGTTCATATCCAGAATTGTTCTGGAATCCACGCCTGAGGAAACAGAAAAAGCAATTCTGGAGGGCATATTTGCCTTAATAAGACCTGTGATAACATTTACAGACGGCCGCTGTGTGGCTATGATCAGATGGATTCCCGCAGCCCGGGCAAGCTGGGCCAGACGGCAGATCGCATCCTCCACTTCTCCCGGAGCCACCATCATCAGATCCGCAAGCTCATCCACGATAATAATGATCTGAGGCATACGCTCCGGCGGGGTTTCTCCCTCGGGGATCCTCATTCCATCTACTTTTTTATTGTACTCCTGAAGATTTCGCACATTAAATTCCGCAAAAGTGTTGTAGCGGTTCATCATCTCTGTTACTGCCCAGTTCAGTGCGCCTGCCGCCTTTTTGGGATCAGTGACTACCGGGATCAGAAGATGAGGGATTCCGTTGTACACGCTTAACTCAACCACCTTGGGATCGATCATGATCAGCTTGACCTCTTCCGGTTTTGCTTTGTAAAGTATACTCACTATCAGAGTATTGATACATACAGACTTACCGGAGCCTGTCGCTCCTGCGATCAGAAGGTGCGGCATTTTGGCAATATCTGTAACAACTGGCTTTCCGGCAATATCCTTGCCTACGGCAAAGGAAAGTTTTGATTTTGCTCCCTGAAACTCCTGGGACTGCAAAATCTCCCGGAGCATAACTGCCTGATTTTCTTTATTGGGAACCTCGATTCCCACAGCTGCCTTTCCGGGAATCGGCGCCTCAATACGGATATCCGGAGTTGCCAGGTTCAGCTTGATATCATCAGCAAGACCTACGATTCTGCTGACCTTCACTCCCATTTCCGGCTGAAGCTCATATCTGGTTACTGTGGGACCGCAGCTTGCGTTTGTCACAGTAACATTTACACCAAAATTATGCAGTGTATCCTGAAGCTTCTGGGCAGTCTGGCGAAGATGGGCATCGGAATCGCCTTTGCCCTTTCCGTTACCTCTTTTCAGAAGCTTCAGGGGAGGATAATGATATTCTTTTTTTACTTCTGCATCCTTACTGGTGATCTCCTTCTGAATATTTCGGATTCCATTTTCTATTTCTGTTTTGGACGATTTTGGATTCTTATGAGGCTGAGAGGCTTCCGATGCTGCGGACTGAACAGATGCTTCTGTATTTTGCTGTTCCTCTTTTCTGAAATCCTCAAAAGAATCTGAAATTTCTTTACTCTCGTCCTCATAAGCCTGGATTTCGTCAAAATCCAGAGAATCTGAAGGCGAGTGTTCCATCTCTATATTAATATCAGTATGGTCATCAGCAGCCTCACTGGAAGAATCTGCCCGATGTATACTGAATTCCAGCTGTCCCTGACCGGCTGCTGAAGTCCGGACTTCAAAATCCTCCTCAGAGGTCTGAACAGCAGTCTCTGATGTTTCTTTTGTTTTTTTCTTTTTTGGAGGAGTCAGTTTTGTTCCTTCCAGAAAGCCGTGAGAAGAAGCCTCTTTCTGTTCCTGTCTGGCATTAAGGGCCGCAGCCGCCTCACTGTTTTCCTGTTCCAGAGCCTGGGCAGCCTGTTTTTCTGCCTCTAACGTTTCCTCCAGCCTGCGTATTCTTTCTGCCTGACGATTTTCCCTCTTCTGTCTGCGTTCCTGATCCCGGATCTCTTTTTTCAGATCCCTCTCCGGCTGCCCTTCCATGTAACGTTCATGTCCGCCCTTTACAAGGCTTACGATGCTGTCCCAGATTTTAAAAATAAAATCAAAAAAGGATCTCTGAGTAATCAGGATCATTGTGATAAGAAGCACAAGTACAATGATAATATATCCGCCTACAACTCCAAAAGCAGACGTAGAGGACATGCAGATCGCGCCTCCGATCACACCGCCTCCCGTATGAAGCTCTGAACTGCGTTTATAATAATCCATAAATCCCGTACCCGGAAGATATCCCTCTGTTAAAAGCTGTACAAAGCCACACAGAAAAAGAAAAAACACAAGGGCTGCCAGTGTTTTTTTGTACGCAAGAGGATTTTTTCTGTTGGACATCAAAAAGGCAGCACCCACAAAAAGCAGTACGGGAAATACATAAGCCAGAAGTCCCATAATCCCAAAGCAGACCGCGCTGATCTGGTCGCCTACAGCGCCACCCAGTCCAAAATTACTGATAACCAGAATCATAGAGGCAGCCAGAATGATCAGCAGAATGATTTCTGTCTGGAATCCACTTGTAACATTTTGCTTTTTAGCAGTGGTTTTTCTTCTTGATGCGGTACTCTTTGCTGTTTTTCCTGTGGTTCCTCTTTTGCCTTTCTGGTTCTTTGATGCTGCCATATCCAGGCTTCCCTCCTACTACTTCTATTGCTTTTTATTACCATCGGTATCAGGATCCCTTACAGGCCCTGATACCTCTTTTGTCTCTTTTTATAACACATAATTACCGATGAGAGCAGCAAAGCCCACAATAAAACAGTAATATGCAAAATAACGGAATCTGCCCCTGTTCACAAGTCTGAGCAGTACACGGATGGTAAAGTACCCCACAACTGCAGAGACGATCATTCCCAGCACAAAGGTAAATCCCAGGCCAACGGTCATTGCAGGCGCGCTAAACTGTCCCAGCTCCACAGCCAGGGCTCCGATAATAGCCGGCACTGACAGAATGTAAGAATATTTCACTGCAAAACTCCGGGTAAATCCACTCATCAGACCTGCGCTGATCGTCAGTCCGCTTCTGGAAAGTCCGGGAAATACAGACAGTCCCTGACAAATACCGATCCACATGGCATTTCCGAATCCGGCGTCTCTTGCAGCTTTTTTTCCGCCCATTCTGCCAAGATCCACCACAAGAAGAACGATTCCTGTAATCAGGATTCCCGCTCCCGGCAGCAGCTGTGAAGAAGCCGCAAGCACAACAAGCCTTCTGGCTGTATAACCCAGAAGTGCAGTCGGTATCATAGAAACAAGAAGCAGGAGCGCAAATTTCTTATAAGTACTGCTTACGATTTTTGCATATCGAAGTCTGTCTCCTGTTCTTTTATTATGGATATAAAGAGACAGATTTCCGATTGTATCCATCAGCATGTCCAGAGACTCCAGCAGAAGTCTTGAAATATCCTTCCAGAAAGTAAGTATCACTGCTGCCAGCGTACCAAAATGAAGTATTGCTTCCAGAAGAACACCCGTTTCGTGCTCCATCCCCAGAATGTTCTGAAGAATGCACAGATGTCCAAAACTGCTTACAGGAAGAAACTCCAGTATTCCCTGTACAACTGCAAGCAGGATCACATATAAAACTGTCATATTTTTATCCTTTTCTTTCGTCTGTTTTCTTCAAATGGCATGAAAGCTGCCGTTTTATTCCCTGTAAAAACCAAAAATTCAAAGTGTTTTCCCGGCTTTTGCTGTATCAGTATATCACAGTTCTGAAAAAGTTACAAGATATCCCCGGCAAAAAATCGAACATGTGAGCGAATACGGTTGCTGTTGCTGGACGCATCCCCGCGGAACTTTTTTATTTCCCTGAAAAATCCGTACAGACTGTACTATATTCCCGGTAAACAAAAAAGGAAACTGCCACAGCATACAGCCGCGACAGTTCCCCGGATCATCTCAGCCTGAATATTGGGTTTCCGCTTTTATACAGGCTATTATTATTTTAAAATCAGTTTGCGTGAGGCAGTCTCTCATCGATCATGTTCATCAGATGATCTGTGGAGCGAAGCGGTGCTACAAATGCAGCATCTTCCACAGCTGCAAGTTTTGCATTTTCACATGCAAGAACTCCGCCATAGATCTCGCCCATTTCTGCATAACGGTAAACCGGAAGCTTATCGTTCATCTCATCAGAAATATCCTCTACATCATCAAACGGCATTTCAACCTCATATACATGAGCCAGCTCAGCAGCAACCTCCCAGTTGGAGAATACTACGTCTTCCTCAATGGCCTGTTCAACAACCTGAAGTCTGCGCTCAGTATTGGTGAAAGTACCATAGGTAGACGCAAATCCTGTTCCCGGGATCACAACGTCTGCAAGTTTGGCAGCCTCTGTCATGTGAGTATCGCATACCATCAGGAATACAAGCTCTTTCAGAAGCTCCGGAGCCGGATCCTCACCGAATACCAGAAGGGCTTTTACACCTTCCATAGCCTCTGCCCCTGCAGTGATTCCCAGATCAACAAGACCCTGGCTGTTGTTCTTTGCTTTCAGCATAAGGATACCGTCGCGGGCTTTTCCGATATGACCGGAAACAACTGCGATGTCGCCAAGAAGCGCAGCAGCCTCAGTAGTTACTACGTTCTGCTGGAATACGATCATTGCTTTCTTTGCATTTGCATAAAGCTCAGCGATCTCTTTTGCTTCTTCAGATACAGCAGCACCTTCTACAGATGCCTTAAATGCGTCAAAGCCTTCTACACCTGTGCCCTTGCCCATATCAAGAAGAGCCTTTGCAACACCCTTGAAGAAACCAAGGCTGTTGTCTGTCTCAACAGTTTTATAAGCAAAGCTCATATGATCCTGTGCATATCCTTCCGGATTTACAAGGATAACCTTTGCTCCGTTCTTTGCTGCCTGTTTCAGTTTCAGACGGATCACCTGATTTTCTTTTGCAATAAAGCCTGCGCACAGGATCACATCTGCAGAAAGAACCTCGTTGATTGTGTTCGGAGAAGCGTTTACGCCCAGAACCTTTTCAAGACCGTTCTCTCTGTTGTTGAAGCAGAGAGTCTTAGCTCCGATAGAATCTGCGAACTTCTTGATCACATATGCTTCTTCGTTTGTATATCTGTCAGAAACTGCTACAGCAACTGCGTTTCTTCCGTATTTTGCCGCAAGAGATTCTGCTTTCTTTGCAGTCAGCATAAATGCTTCATGATAATCAACCTCTGTAAGCTCTCCGTCCTTTCTTGCCATTGGCTCAAGGAGTTTGCCGTCCATAACAGAACAGTCAAAGCCGAACTTTCCTCTTCCGCAGAGAAGTCCTTTATTGACAGCGCCTTCTCTGTCCGGAACAGCTTTTACCAGCATGTCTCCATAGGTTTCAAGATGCATGGAGCAACCTACTGAGCAGTAAGCGCAGGTAGTATCGGTAGCCTCAGTGTCAAGCGGAACAGATTTTTCAAGAGTAAGATTTTCCTGAAGAGCGCCTGTAGGGCAGACACTTACACACTGGCCGCAGGAAATACATCCTGTCTCAGAAAGCGGCTGTTCAAGAGCCGGCATAACAACTGTGTCAAATCCACGTTTCACAAGGCCAAGAGCGCCTACTCCCATAACCTCATCGCAGGCACGAACACAGAGTCCGCAGAGGATACATTTATTCGGATCCCTTAAAATGAACGGATGCTCATCGTGGAATTCCACTTCATTGATGTCTCCTGCCAGACGGTCCGGATCCACATCGTACATATTTGCATAGGAGATCAGCTTACACTCAAAGTAATCTTTACATCCGCACTCCAGACAACGATGAGCTTCCTCAACAGCCTGCTCCTCGTCGTATCCGAAGACTACCTCTGTAAAGTTGTCTTTTCTTTCTTCTGCATTCAGCTGCTCCATAGTCGGACGGCACATTCTCTCACGGTCTTCAAAAGTAGCCGGTGTTACGTCCTTTTTGGTTACATAATAGTTTGGCTCGTATTTGATCTCTTCTCCGCGAAGATAAGCATCTACGATCAGATAGCTCTTCTTTGCATCGCCAATGGACTCAACTGCGATGGAAATCTTGTCATTACCGCAGTCACCGCCTGCGAATACGCCCGGAAGTGCTGTCATGTATGTATCTTTATCATAAACAAGGCCGCCCTTTCTGGTAAGCTCAACCCCGTTCATTCCTTCTGCATTTACTCTCTGGCCGATTGCAAGGATTACAGTGTCCACATCAATCGTCTCTGTTTTTCCTTCTACCGGAACCGGAGCGCGACGTCCTGATGCATCCGGCTCACCAAGTTCCATAACCTGAAGAACCATCTGACGGCAGTGTCCGTTTTCATCAGAAATGATCTCAAGAGGATTGGTCAGGTTCAGGAAGATTACTCCCTCTTCCTCTGCTTCCTCGATCTCGATCATATCTGCAGGCATCTCATCTTTTGTTCTTCTGTAAATATTATAAACCTTGTCAGCGCCAAGACGTACTGCTGTACGGCAGGCATCCATAGCGGTATTACCGCCGCCTACAATGGCAACGTTTTTGCCAAGGTCAATATCTTCATTGCGGACAACTTTTCTGAGGAAATCAATACCGCCGATTACACCCTCGGCATCCTCGCCTTTGCAGCGGACACCGGTAGATACCCATGCGCCGATACCAACGCATACAGCATCAAAATCTCTGCGGATCGCTTCAAAAGAGATGTCCTCGCCGATCTTTGTATTTGTAACCATGGTTACGCCCATTTTTTCAAGAACAGCGATTTCCTCATCCAGAACTTCTTTCGGAAGACGGTATTCCGGAATACCATAGCGGAGCATACCGCCAAGCTTTGGCATTGCCTCGTAGATCGTCACATCATGGCCAAGCTGACGAAGGAAATATGCCATGGAAAGTCCGTAAGGACCGCCGCCGATCACAGCAACGTTCTTTCCTGTGTCCGGCTCGCACTCCGGAACAAACGGATCTTCACCGAACTCGTCAGTATCTGCTGCAAATCTCTTAAGGTTTGCAATAGCGATAGGCTCGTCTACCATACCGCGGCGGCATGCTGTCTCACACGGATGAGGACAGACACGACCGATAGATCCCGGAAGCGGAATGTTTTCTCTGATCAGTTTGATAGCCTCTTCATACTGTCCGTTTGCGATCAGACCTACATAGCCCTGACAGTCTGTACCTGCAGGACATGCAAGCATACATGGCGGACGGCAGTCACCCTTATGGTTGGAAAGAAGAAGCTCCAGGTTTGTTTTTCTTGATTCAATAACACGCGGTGTATTGGTATGGATGATCATATCCGGTGCGATCTCGGTTGCACAGGCCTTCCAGAGTTTCGGATTGCCTTCCATCTCTACCATACAAAGTCCGCATGCGCCGTAAATTTCTGTTCTCTCATCATAGCAAAGAGTAGGAATGAAAATATCGTTCTCTTTGCAGACATCGAGAATGGTCTGGCCGGGAAGTCCATAGACTTCTTTTCCGTCGATATTTAATCTGTATTTATTCACAGTCTGCACCTCCTATTAAACTCTCTTTACTGCGCCAAATTTACAGGATTCCTCACACTTGCCGCACTTGATACATACAGCAGGATCAATCTTATGCTGCTGTTTTTTCTCGCCGCTGATGGCGCCAACCGGGCAGTGTCTTGCACAGGCTGTACAGCCCTTGCAGTCCTCTGTAATCTCGTAGTGAATAAGAGCCTTACAGGATTTTGCAGTACATTTATGATTGTAAATATGATCCTCATATTCATTGCGGAAATATTTCAGAGTGGTGAGTACCGGGTTCGGAGCAGTCTGTCCAAGTCCGCACATAGCGCCGTCCTTGATCTTTCCTGCAAGCTCTTCCAGAAGCTCGATATCTCCGTCTTTTCCTTCGCCCTTTGTGATTCTCTCAAGAATCTCAAGCATTCTCTTGGTACCGATACGGCAGTAGTTACATTTACCACAGGATTCTTTCTTGGTAAAGTCAAGGAAGAAACGTGCCATATCTACCATACAGGTATCCTCGTCCATTACGATCATACCGCCGGAACCAACGATAGCGCCTGTCTTATTGATATCTTCATAAGTAACAGGAGTGTCAATAAGATCTGCAGGAATACATCCGCCGGAAGGACCACCCATCTGAACGGCCTTGAATTCTTTGTCGTTTTTGATTCCGCCGCCGATGTTGTAAATAACTTCTTTCAGGGTCATTCCCATAGGAACCTCAACAAGACCGCCCTTCTTGATTTTTCCTGCAAGAGCAAATACCTTGGAGCCCTTGGATTTTTCAGCACCTCTGTCAGCAAAGGCCTGTCCGCCATTGGCAATGATCCATGCAACGTTTGCATAGGTTTCTACGTTATTGATGTTGGTCGGAAGCTTCCAGTATCCCTTTGCAGCCGGGAACGGAGGTTTCAGTCTTGGCATACCTCTCTCACCTTCAAGAGAAGCAATAAGAGCAGTCTCCTCACCGCATACAAATGCGCCTGCGCCTGCTTTGATACGGATATCAAAATCAAAGCCTGTTCCAAACAGATTTTTGCCCAGATAACCCTTTTCTCTTGCCTGTGCCATGGCGATCTCAAGACGTGCGATTGCCAGTGGATACTCAGCACGGCAGTAAATGATACCCTCGGTAGCGCCTGCAGCAAAACCGCCGATGATCATACCTTCCAGCAGGGAGTGAGGATCGCCTTCCAGAACGGAACGGTCCATGAATGCACCCGGGTCACCCTCGTCTGCATTACATACCATATATTTCTGCGCGCCTTTATTGGATTTGATCGCATTCCATTTA
>NZ_HF999046.1:0-64298 GCF_000433815.1 Blautia sp. CAG:257 | reverse complement strand
GGCGCCGCCGCGTCCGCGAAGTCCGGAAACCTTGATTTCCTCAATAACTTCATCCGGAGTCATGGAAGTGATAACTTTGCGTGCAGCTTCATAGCCGCCTACCGCTATGTACTCATCAATTTTTTCCGGATTGATCTGACCGCAGTTGCGGAGAACGATTCTCTGCTGCTGGGAAAGGAACGCCTCATCCTCTGCCGGAATCACGTATTCCTCTACCGGCTTTCCGCCAATCAGATGCTCCTCTACGATTTTTTCCACTTTATCTGTAGTACATTTGACATATCTTGCTTCCAGAGCGCCTTCGTCATTATACACATCAACGATAGGCTCCAGATAGCAGGTACCGATACATCCTGTTTTATCAATAACAACATTTGTAAGATTTTTTTCTGCTACGATACGCTGGAACTCATCAGAGGTCTTCTTAGCTCCGGTAGCAATACCACAGCTGCCTTGTCCTACAACAACTTTCATATTTCTACCTCCTATGCGTTCTTTGCTTTATAATCGTCAAGAATCTTCTTAACAGAAGATTTTGTCAGGTTTCCGAATGTTTCCTCACCGTCTGCTGATTTTACCATCATAACCGGCGCAAGAGAACAGCAGCCAAGACAGGCTACGTTATTTAATGTAAACAGACCATCTTCGGTTGTCTCTCCGTCCTTGATTCCAAGATGTTCACAGACAGCTTCCTCGATCATGTCAGAACCATTTACATGACAGGCTGTACCTTTACAGAGCATGATCAGATACTTTCCGATCGGCTGTAAACGGAACTGTGCATAGAATGTAGCCACACCGTAAATTTTAGCAGGCATGATCCCTGTTCTTTCTGCGATATAATTGATCGCATCCATAGAAAGATACCCGTAGATATCCTGGGTCTGCTGAAGAATGGTGATCAGGCTTCCCGGCACCTTTGCATATTTTTCAAGCACCGGAGCCAACTCAGCGAAATCCGCGTTTCCGCTGTTCTGACATCCACACGTATTGCTCATATGATTTGTCCCTCCTGTAGAAATTATTTTAAACATCACTACTCATTCCCTAGCATTATATCACAAAAGGAGGGACAGTCAAAGGAAAAAGTGCATGATTTTTCATAAATTGTTAATAATGTGACTAACTTTATCATGAAATTACATTTTTTTCTCAGCTTTCTGAAGGTCAATTAGTTCATACAGTTTGGCAAGAGCCTCTTTCATTCCTCCCACTTCATCGATCAGTCCTTCTTCTACAGCCTCCCTGCCTTCCAGCATGGTTCCCACATCTTTTACCAGCTGTGTGGTATCCAGCATTAGCTCTTCCAAGCGCTTCTGAGAAATGTGGGAATGAGAAGCAATAAATCCCGTGATCCGGTCCTGAATTTTTTCCATATTCCGATAGGTCTGTGCAACACCGATAAACATCCCACTGGAACGCACCGGATGAATCACCATGGTAGCGCTTGGCACAACAAAGGAATAGTCGGCCGATACGGCCATGGGAACACCAATGGAATGACCGCCTCCAAGAACAAGAGAAACTGTAGGAATACTTAAAGATGCGATCATCTCCGCAATGGCAAGCCCTGCTTCCACATCGCCGCCTACCGTATTTAAAAGAATCAGAAGGCCGTCCACATCTTCATCATCCTCCACCAGAGCCAGCTTTGGAAGTACATGCTCATATTTGGTGGTTTTACTCTGAGAAGGCGCTGACTCATGGCCTTCCACCTCACCGATGATCGTAAGAAGCTCCACATGATGTTTTCGTGGATTTCTATCCAGAGTCACCTGTCCCATTTCCTTTATCTGCTCATTTTTTCTGTCCTGATTTTCCAGTTTTTCCTGCTCATATCCAGTATCCTCTGGTTTTGTCTCTGCGTTTTTCTGTGATTTCCCATTCTCATCTGCTCCGGAAATCATTTTTTCCATTGGATGCTGTTCTTCTTTTATATTCTCCTGGTTCAGAAATTTTTCCTCTGTGTATCCATTCTCTTTTCCCTCATACTCTGACAGAACCTTCTGATCATAATTCATTTGCTGCCGTTTTCCTTTTTCGGACATGCAATCCTCCATTCCGCCGCCTTTTATCCGGCGGCACAAATAATATAAAAAACAATTCACACTTCCACAGTTTCATGGTACAATAAATTTAGTTTTTGATGCTGCAGTATTAACTGTGATCATCTCCGCCCGTCTATTCATTTACAGAAATGCCCCTCTGCTCAGGCGAACTATATTTCACCAGTTCGTTTATTAGCTGATTCTGTTTTAGCTTTGCAATCCCATCTTAAATCTGCTTCTTTCCCGGCAACACCCCTGCAAAACCATCATTCATGAAACTATTATGTGTAAAACATGAATTTTTATTCTTTGTTATAAATGATCATATTCGAAAAAGCACACGAACTAATTTGTCTTTGTGGAATGCGCATATAGAGTTTAGTATTTCTTTTTATGTCCATATATTCCGAATTTTATTGTACAAAATGATTCATTTTCTTATTATATAATTCTTTCTTTATTGATGCCGGATCATACATAGTTCAGCGCTGCCTTCTGCAGGGAAATAGACATTGCCTGATATTTTATCTGTAATGCAGTCAGACCAATATGTATGTTTCTGTTTTCAGCTTCAGCAGAACCTGACCAGTTGTATGGTAACGCATAGTCAGAACGTCCTTATGGCTATCGAAAGTAATTCATTATCTTTTATTTTTCCACTTGATTTATGTATCTGTACCATGATAATTCAATAGACTTTACACTCTTAAGGTGGTATAATGACCCTACTGAATGGATGTATGTAAACAGGAAGGATGATGCAATATGTTAGACCAGAAAGACTTGGAGCTTCTTCAAAATTTAATGCAGGAAGTTGTAAAAGAATCAGAACAGAATATTCTTAACAGCGTGGATAAAAAGATTGCTGCTTCTGAGCAGAATGTCATTTCTACCGTGGATAAAAAGATCGCTGCTTCTGAACGGAATGTTATTTCTAGCGTAGACAAGAAGATCGCTGCTTCCGAACGGAAGATTCTTTCTGTCATGGATGAGAAACTATCCCGATCAGAAAATATGATTCTTAATGAGCTGGACAGAGTACAGGCACATCTTGAAGGAGATTTGGAAAAAGTACAGAAAAATCTGGAAGAACTGAAACAGTTTTACAAAATTGATAAGTTGGAAACAGATAATACTTCGCTGCTTCTGAAAATGTACAATGACATGCAAAAAGAAATTGCAGAGATTAAGACTAAAATAGCATAAAACACAATCGCCGAAAGGGTGTAAAGCCTACTGAGTTATCAGGCGGTCCATTTGCATCTGTATAAATCCATATGTCCACTCACAAAATACAGAACACTCTTTACCATAAAAACAGACCATCTAAACAATCAGTATAGCATCACCGAAAGCCATTTTGTTATAAAAAGCATCATCATTTTTAAGATAAAACAGCCCTCATCTCCCTTATTTTAAAGGGTCTGAGGGCTGTTCTCAATTATTCATCCCAGTTGTGCCATACGTCAGTGACGTCATCGTCCTCATCAAGAAGATCAAGTGTTTTCTGAAGGTTTTTGATATCTTTTTCGTCTGTAAGCTCCACATAGGTCTGAGGAACCATAGCCACCTGTGCCTCCAGCATAGGAACTCCGGCAGCTTCCAGAGCCTCTCTAACTGCACTGAAATCATCCGGTGCTGTGATCACTTCAAAGCTTTCCTCTTCCTCACTGAAATCCTCAGCACCTGCATCAAGAGCAACCATCATCAGCTCATCTGCATCCATCTCGCACTCTTCCTTGTCAATGATGATCTGTCCTTTCTGATCAAACATAAAGGAAACGCAGCCCTGTGTTCCGATGCTTCCGTAGCCTTTTGTAAAAGCATTTCTTACATTGCTGGCAGTACGGTTTTTATTGTCTGTAAGAGTTTCTACGATAATGGCAACACCGTTAGGACCATAGCCTTCGTATGTAGCACGCTCATAGTTGTCTGCCGCCTCTGCACCTGCTGCTTTTTTGATACCGCGCTCAATGGTATCATTTGGCATATTATTTGCTTTTGCTTTTGCAATAACATCGCGAAGCTTGCTGTTATTGTTGGGATCCGGTCCTCCGGCTTTGACAGCCATAACGATCTCTCGTCCGATCACAGTAAAGATTTTACCTTTTTTGGCGTCGTTTTTCTCCTTTTTATGCTTTATGTTTGCGAATTTTGAATGTCCTGACATAACTCACTTTCTCCTTTTGTGTTCTTGTCATTTATTTTTTCGGCCCGCACCTTTCCTATTGTCCTGTTTCCAAGAGACAGGATCTTAAAGCGGTAACCGTTTGCAACAATCTCATGATCCAGATCTTCCTCTGTGGGAATATGCCCCAGAAGCTCTGTGAGAAGCCCGTTCAGCGTCGTTACCTCAACCTCTCCAAAACTGATCCCCAGCTCCTCCTCAACATCCTCCAGCTCTGCAAAACCATCAATCAGAACGCTGTTATCTGTCTGAGTCCGGATAGCAATATCCTCGTCCTCATCATATTCATCAAGGATCTCTCCCACGATTTCCTCCAGAATATCTTCCATTGTGATCACTCCTGCAGTCTGACCGTACTCATCTACCACAACTGCCATATGTGCCTGTTTTACCTGCATAGTACGGAAAATATTGCTGATGCTTCCCGTTTCCGGCACAAAATCTGCTTTTCGGATCAGTCCCGGAAGCTCTCTTAGAGGCTTGAATCTTGCCCAGGAATTCTGGGTCATAAATTTAAGAGCGTCTTTATAATGGATCAGTCCTCTGATATTGTCCATATCATCCTCATAGACCGGATATCTGGAATTTCCTTCTTCCAGCATCTCATCTATGACGTCTTTCAGGAATCTTTCCTGGTCAAAAGCCACCACTCCGGTTCTGTGTGTCATAATATCACCGGCCTTGATATCATTAAAAGAAATGATATTCTGAATCATCTCTGCTTCATTTTTCTCTATGACGCCCTGTTCATGAGCCTCATCCACAATGGAAATGATCTCCTCCTCTGTAACCGCTTCCTGCTGTTCCCCAAGCGCTACTCCAAAAACACCGGCAGTAATACGCGCAAGCCAGGTAACTGTCAGAGTAAAAGGCCACATTATCGTTACCACTATGCTGACAAGCCGCACATAACGGAACGCATACTGTCTGGATCGGTAATCTCCGATCCTTCGGAACATCAAAATGCCAAAAGAGGCAAGAAGAACAACACAGAGAATCGAAATCAGTACCAGAGCCGGAAACTGATCTATGTAACGATGTGAGATCCGCGCCAGAAGAGGCACCAGAAAAACACCGATAAAGATTCCTGAAGCTGTTACGATCAGAGGAATGGCATTGACATATCTTACCGGTTCATCAATAAGCCTTTTCAGTAATCCGGCTTTTTTGTTTCCTTCCTCTGCCATTTTCTGTATTTCGCTCTGATTCAGATTTCTGACTGCTGCTGCAAAGCCATAAAGGATTCCGTTCAGCAAAATCAGTATCACCAGAACAATAAGCCCCGCCAGGGGCGATCGACTGCCGTCGTCCATTTTGTATTTCCTTTCTTAACTCGCTGTACATACAGTGTATTTCCCCGGAAATTACCTGTGAATCAGCATAATTACTGCTAAAATATAGCACTTTCCCTGCCGTTCGTCAAGAATTCCCGTCCAAAAAGTATCTTTCTTAAAAGTATCTTTTGCCCTGCCCAGGCAGAAAAAGGATCAGAAGCTCAGTTCCAGGCTGATCTCCAGCGCATGATTCACACGGTCAAGCATACACTGATCCAGGTGACACACCTTATCCTTCAGCCGCCGTTTATCAATGGTCCTTAACTGCTCCAGAAGGATCACGGAATCTTTTTCGATCCCGTAGGCAGAAGCATCAATTTCAATATGTGTAGGAAGCTTCGCCTTATTCATTTTTGATGTGATGGCTGCGCAGATCACAGTTGGGCTGTGCCGGTTTCCCACATCGTTCTGTATGATCAGAACAGGACGGATCCCGCCCTGCTCGCTTCCTACCACAGGTCTTAAATCTGCATAAAAAATATCCCCTCTTTTTATTACCACACAATTCACACTCCGATTCTGTTTTCTCTACTAATCAGTATTTCCAGTTTTTTCTTGTGTATACATGCGTGGTATTTCCAGTTTCTGCCGCCTTTACCTATTCAAAAAAGGTCAGCTCACCCCATTTCTTTCCGTTCTTTATATAAATTCTTGGTACCCGTTTTCCAATATCACAGGCAAATTCATAAGAAAACCTTCCTGATAAGTCTCCAAGAGTTTCCAGACTGAGAACCTCATCTCCGTCCTTTCCTACAAGTGTCACCTCGTCACCTGTGTGAACCTCAGGAATATCTGTTACATCTACCATAAACTGATCCATACAGATCCGCCCGATCACAGGAGCCTTTTTTCCATGGATCAGGACCCATCCTTTGTTGGAAAGACTTCTGGGATATCCGTCTGCATAGCCTACAGGTATGGTGGCAACCTTCATGTTTTTTTGTGCAGTAAAGGTTCCTCCATAACTGACCGAAGCCCCTGCTTTCAGTTCCTTGACATAACTGACATGGCTTTTCAGCTCCATAGCAGGCAGAAGCCTTACAATATCCCGTTCCACCTCATCAGAAGGATAAATTCCATAAATGGTGATTCCGGCACGGACGGCATCCATGTTTGCTTTTGGCATACGGATAATGCCTGCGCTGTTGGAACAGTGCTGTACAGGAATTCTGATTCCACTTTCATGAAGCAGTCTCTCAAAGGTCACGTAACGTTCCAGCTGTTTTTCAGCAGGAGAGAGATCTGTTTCGTCTGCTCTGGCAAAGTGGGTGAACAGTCCCTCCACTTCTACATTTGAAAGTTCTGTGATCTTCTTAATTTCCCGAACGCTTTCTGTGGTATCAGAAAATCCAATCCTGCTCATTCCTGTGTCAAGTCCAATATGGATATGTACTGTTTTTCCCTGACGGACAGCCTCCTCTGACAGCTTTTCTGCCATGGAGTATTCGCTGACAGTCAGCCGGATCTCCTGCTCCACCATATCAGGAAAATATTCCTCAAATACGATTCCCAGAATCAATATTGGCTTTGTTACCCCAAAGGCACGAAGCTGAAGCGCCTCCTCTGCGGTAGCCACTGCAAATCCCCAGATATAGCTGTATCCATGAATCAGACGGGCAATGGCTTCTGCTCCGTGGCCATATCCGTCCGCCTTGATCACAGCAATGATTTTTGTGCCCTTTGCGATATTTTTTTTCATTTCTCCAAAATTATGCGCAATAGCATCCAGGGATACTACTGCTTTGATTCTGTCATATCTCCTCATGTCTTCCTCCGTACTTCAATACCTCCGGAATTGTCAGGAGCAGATCTCCCGCCTTCATTCCATACATTCCCTTGTTCTCAGCTGCCAGATCGCCTGCTCTTCCGTGGATAAAAACTCCCAGCGCTGCGATCTCTGTCATTTCACCAACTGAAAGCGCCTCTCCTCTGTACATACAGAGCATTCCGGCAAGAACCCCTGCAAGTACATCTCCGCTTCCGGCTGTTGCCATTCCGGCATTTCCGGAAAGATTATACCATACTGTGCCATCGGAACCGGCCGTTACAGTACAGGCATCCTTCAGTACACAGACAGAGCCCGAAGCTCTGGCATATTCCAGTGCCGAGGCTTCCCGGCTGTCCTGCAGCTCTCCAATACTTTTTCCGGTAAGCCGGCTCATCTCTCCCATATGGGGAGTCAGAATCACATGACTGCCCAGAAGGTTTTTCCAGGACAGATTTTCTGCCAGAAGGTTCAGACCGTCTGCATCAAGCACCACTTTTTTTCCGGATAAAGCTTTTTCCAGAAACCAGTGCACCTTAAACCGTGTTTTTTCCGAAATTCCAAGTCCCGGCCCCATCAGGATCACATCACACCAGTCAAAGGCATTCTGATAGGCCGCTTCTCCTTTTCCACAATCAATAATGGCTTCCGGAAGCAGGCTCTGCAAAGGAATACGGTTGCTTTCATCGGTAAGAATACGTACCATTCCCGCACCGCCGGCAAATGCTGCCGCTGCGCAGAAATAGGCGGCGCCGCACATTCCCGGGCTTCCTGCCACTGCAAGAACCTTTCCGAAGGTGGACTTGTTTCCTTCTGGTGTTCTTCCGGGAATCTTTTTGGTATCTTCCACTTCCAGAATTCTCTTTTTCTCAAAAACACCAGACTCTCCGTAAACGCCAATATCGGCCAGAACCGTTCTTCCGGCATTTTTTCTGCCCGGATAAAGGCACAGCCCCGCCTTCAGAAATCCAAAGGTCACGGTAAGATCCGCCTCAAAAGCAGCACCCATCACTGCGCCGGTATCTCCGTTCACCCCGGATGGAATATCAACAGCTACTTTCCAGGCAGTCATCCGGTTCATGGTTTCTATCAGTTCTTTATATTTTCCCATAACAGGACGGGCCAGTCCCACACCGAAAACAGCGTCTACTATAGTAGTATATTCACGCCACTGCGGGTTATTCACAACCGGAACATGATAATTTGATGCAATGGAAAGCTGGCGCGCGGTTTCATGGGTAAAAGAGGAATGATTTCCTGCCACATAAATCTCAGCCTGATATCCATGAAGAAAAAGGATCCGGGCAATGGCAATTCCGTCTCCTCCGTTATTTCCGCTTCCGCAGACACAGAGAATCTTCTCTTCTGTGTTTTTTTTATGAAACACCTTTTCCATTTCTTCCACAGTTTTCAGAGCCGCCCGTTCCATAAGAACACAGGAAGGAATGCCTCTCTTTTCAATCGTATACGCATCCAGCTGCTTCATTCTCTCACAGCTTACCACTTCTTTCATCTGATCCCCTCCTTTTTTGTATCTGTCTGCTTTATGTCTTTTTACATCAAAAGGCTGTCAGCCCGGAATAGGGTGACAGCCTGCTGAGATGGGCTAATTTTCGTGTTCCTGACGGTACTGGCTAAGATTGTAAGAAAGCCGCATAAGGCTCTCGGAAAGATGTACATTCTCTACGATCACATCATCAGGAGTATCCAGATCAATATGCGCAAAATTCCAGATTGCCTTGATTCCGTTCTCAATCAGAATATTTGCCATATCTCCGGCCTTATTTTTCGGAAGCGTAAGGATTGCGATCTCAATCTGATTTTCCTTCAGGAAAAACGGAAGATCACTGATCATCTGAATCTCAATTCCCCGCACTGCGATCCCTTCCAGTACAGGATTGATGTCAAAAATGCCCATCAGCTTAAATCCGCGTTTTTCAAAATCCACATAGTTTGCCAGCGCCTGTCCAAGATTACCGGCGCCCACGATGATCATGGGATGAACCGTATCCAGTCCCAGAATCTTTCCGATCTCTGTGTACAGGTATTTCACGTTATATCCGTATCCCTGCTGTCCGAATCCGCCGAAATTATTCAGGTCCTGACGGATCTGAGACGCTGTCACATGCATTTTTTTGCTGAGGTCATTGGAAGAAATACGCTCCACATTTTCTTCCAGCAGTTCTCCAAGATATCTGTAATAACGCGGCAGCCTTTTTATCACTGCTTTTGAAATTTGTTTTGCCTCCACGGGATGATCCTCCTTCTGATTTCCTATTAATTATAACGAAATGTTATTTTAATGTCAAATAAAGTTTTTTCACTTCGCAAAAACTTTTTGGTCTTTACAAAATCATTGTAAAAGCCTTATAATCTTACAGTACGTATTAAGATAAATTAAGGCATTTGCGGAGGAACAACAATGATTTTAGCATGTCAGGGCATCTGTAAATCCTTTGGCGAAAAAGAGATTTTAAAAGATGCCTCTTTTCACATAGAAGAGCGGGAAAAAGTCGCTCTGATCGGTAATAACGGCGCAGGAAAAACCACTTTGCTGCGCATTATTATGGAAGAGCTTTCTGCTGATTCCGGAAACGTGATACTGGCAAAAGATAAACGTATGGGATATCTGGCTCAGTATCAGGATATTTACGGACAGCGCACCATTTACGAAGAGCTTCTTACAACCAAACAGCACATCCTTGATATGGAAGAACGCATGCGCTCCATTGAACTGGAAATGAAGCATGTACAGGGCGAAGAGCTGGAGCAGCTTATGAACACCTATACCAGACTTACCCATGAATTTGAGCTGGAAAACGGCTACGCATACAAAAGCGAGCTTACCGGCATACTGAAGGGTCTGGGCTTTGGGGAAGAAGACTTTGAAAAACCGATTGAAACTCTTTCCGGAGGCCAGAAAACAAGGGTAGCTCTTGGCAAGCTTCTGATCTCCAGGCCGGATATCCTTCTTCTTGACGAGCCTACCAACCATCTGGACATGGAAAGTATTGCCTGGCTGGAAACCTATCTTCTGAATTATCCGGGAGCTGTTTTTATTGTTTCCCATGACCGTTATTTTCTTGACAAGGTAGTGACTAAGGTAGTAGAAATCGAAGCCGGTCAGGTGATTTCTTTCCAGGGCAACTACTCTTCTTATGCAGAAAAAAAGGCGCAGCTGAGAGACGCCCAGTATAAGGCATACCTGAATCAGCAGCGGGAAATCAAGCATCAGGAAGCTGTGATCGTTAAATTAAAGTCCTTTAACCGTGAAAAATCAATCCGCAGAGCTGAAAGCCGTGAGAAAATGCTGGATAAAATCCAGAGACTTGACAAGCCGGTGGAAATCCAGACTCATATGCGTCTTTCTCTGGAACCAAGAACCGTAAGCGGAAATGACGTTCTTACTGTAGAGGATCTGTCCAAAAGCTTCCCCGGCCAGACACTTTTTACAAATATCTCCTTTCAGATAAAAAGAGGTGAGCGGATTGCGCTGATCGGAAATAACGGGACAGGAAAGACTACCATGCTGAAGATTCTTAACAGCATCCTTCCTGCAGACTCCGGAAGCTTTTCCCTGGGCTCCAAGGTTCAGATCGGCTACTATGATCAGGAGCATCATGTGCTTCATTCAGAAAAAACTATTTTTCAGGAAATTTCGGATTCCTACCCCACACTGACGGAAACAGAGATCCGAAACATGCTTGCCGCCTTTCTTTTTACCGGAGATGATGTTTTTAAGGAAATCTCTTCTCTTTCAGGTGGAGAAAGAGGAAGGGTCTCTCTTGCCAAGCTGATGCTCTCAGAAGCCAATTTCCTGATCCTGGACGAGCCCACCAACCATCTGGATATTGCTTCCAAGGAAATTCTGGAGGAAGCTTTAAACAGCTACAGCGGAACCGTCCTTTATGTTTCTCATGACCGTTATTTTATCAATCAGACCGCTACAAGGATTCTTGACCTGACCCATCAGGCGATTGTGAATTATATTGGTGACTACGATTATTATCTTGAGAAAAAAGAGGAGCTGACGGAAAAATATGCGCCTGCCCCGTCTGATCCTGCTGAAACCAGAGCACCGGAAACAGATAACTCTGACAGCAAGCTTTCCTGGCAGCAGCAAAAGGAAGAACAGGCCCGCAGGCGAAAACTGGAAAACGAACTGAAAAAAACAGAAGCCAGGATCGAAGAGCTGGAAAAAAGAGATAAAGAAATCGATGAAACTCTGGTGCTTCCGGATGTGTGCACCAATGTGGCGCGCTGTACTGAATTAAGCCGCGAAAAAGAGGCGGTTCTGAAGGAACTGGAAGAATTATATGAAAAATGGGAATCCCTCGCCTGAGGTTTTCCCATTTTTGCTGTCCGAAACCGCTGTTCATATGATCCAAAGCAGTTCCTGTTATTTTGATTTTTGTACGGTTACTTCATTATACGGTCCAGTGACTCCCGCACGGCCAGAATAAAGTCTCTGCTGGAAAGCACCTTTGGATGCTTGATGGTTGTGATCATGGCAAGATCCTTTGTCATCTTTCCTGCCTCAATCGTAGAAAGAGTTGCTTTTTCCAGTTTATCCGCAAACTCAGTCAGAGCTTTATTTCCATCCAGTTCTCCTCTTTTACGAAGCGCGCCTGTCCATGCAAAAATTGTTGCCACTGAGTTGGTAGAGGTTTCTTTTCCTTCCAGATGTCTGTAATAATGTCTCTGTACTGTTCCGTGGGCCGCCTCGTACTCATAGTATCCGTCCGGAGAAACAAGAACAGAGGTCATCATGGCAAGAGAGCCAAAAGCAGAAGAAACCATGTCGCTCATAACGTCTCCGTCATAGTTTTTGCAGGCCCAGATGAATCCGCCCTCGGCTTTCATTACACGGGCAACCACATCATCAATCAGGCTGTAGAAATATGTCAGTCCTGCCGCATCAAATTTCGCCTTAAATTCCTCTGTAAAGATCTTCTGGAAAATTTCCTTGAATTTGCCGTCATAGGTTTTGGAGATAGTATCCTTTGCTCCAAACCACACATCCTGCTTTGTATCAAGAGCGTAATTAAAGCAGCTTCTTGCGAAGCTCTCAATGGATGCTTCCATATTGTGCATTCCCATGGCAACACCCGGAGCCTTAAATTCCTGTACAAGAGAGCGTTTCTCTTCTCCGTCCTCAGAAGTATATACCAGTTCTACCTTACCCGGTTTCTCTACATAAAATTCTGTGTTTTTATACACATCGCCATAGGCATGACGGGCAATGGTAATTGGTTTTTTCCAGTTACGTACACAGGGTTCGATTCCTTTTACAACAATGGGAGCCCGGAATACCGTTCCGTCAAGAATAGCGCGGATGGTTCCATTAGGGCTTTTGTACATTTTTTTCAGATCATATTCCTTCATTCGGGCATGATTTGGAGTAATCGTAGCGCATTTTACTGCAACACCGTATTTTTTTGTGGCATTGGCAGCATCTACGGTTACCTGATCGTCTGTTTCGTTCCGGCAGGCAAGCCCGAGATCATAATATTCCGTATTCAGATCCACATAGGGAAGCAGAAGTTCCTCTTTGATCATTTTCCAGAGAATACGGGTCATCTCATCTCCGTCCATTTCTACCAGGGGTGTTGTCATTTTAATCTTATCCATGTATTTTATCTCCTCTCCGGTTGAAGCATGTTCTGTTTAGTATTGTACAAAAAAACTCCTCTTCCGTCAACGCTGATGCTTTCACTTCATAAAATATTTATGATTCTGCCCCTCTTTCGTCTACAGTTCCAGAAACCGTTCCAGGTTAAATCTGCCCCATCCCTGCTGGTTTCTGGGAAATCCCATATCATCTGCACTGTCCTTCAGCATCATTTTAATCTCCACATTGGTAAGAAGGGGATCTTTTTCAAGCGCCAGAGCAACGGCCCCTGAAACAAAGGGCGTAGACATGGAGGTTCCGCTTTTCATCCGGTATCCGCCCTTTGATGAGCAGGAAATGATCCGGTTTCCGGGAGCTACAAGATCCGGCTTACATATACATTCAAACGTAGGGCCTCTTCCGGAAACTCCTTCCGTTCCCACAAGCATGTCACTGGAACCTACGGTAATGATCTTTCTGCTGCTTCCCGGCGCTGTAATGCTCCCTGGCAGCGGTCCCTGATTTCCTGCCGCTGCCACGACCACCAGCCCCCGATCCCATAATTTCTCCACTCCCTGTATCAGGCTGTTATGTTCTTTTCCGTTTTTACAGGTGGTTCCCACAGAAATATTCACAACACGGATATGGTATTTTTGCATATGACGGATGATCCAGTCAAAGGCGCACAATACATCCTCTTTGTTTCCGTTCCCAAACCGGTCCAGAACCTTCAGCCCGATGATCCCGCATCCAGGAGCCACTCCCCTGTATTTTCCCCCGGAGGCTGTTCCGTCTCCACAGAGAATTCCGGTTACATGAGTTCCATGCCCATTATCATCATAAGGAGTCTGTTTATGTGAAATAAAATCAGAAAAAGCACAGATTCTGTTTCCAAAATCCGGATGCGGAGAAATGCCTGTATCCAGAATTGCCACACCGATGCCCTTTCCGGTATAATTCATCATTTTCATGAATATACTCCAAAAAAGAAGCTTTATTTTAATGTATTCAGTCTGAGAATTATTTGCGAATTTTATAGAATATGAATATTTTTCATAGATTTGCCAATACTGTAAACCATCGGAATAACTTAAGTATGGATCACAGATTGCAGCCGACAGGATACTGACCGCCCTGATGAAACCCGCTGCATAAAAAGGAGGATTTTCATGGCGTTTATTTTATTTCTGATCATATTTTTCTGTCTGCAGTCCTTTGTCCTGTTCTGTTGTGTAGCTGCCGGAAACGACCCGGCATCTCAACTGATCTCAGATCAGGAGCAGATGGACTATATCAAAACCTGGATGGAAAACCACGAAATGTAACCGGAATTGAAAAAACAAACCGCAGGGAGACAATCAGCCAATCTCCTTCTGCGGTTTCTTACATAATCTATAACGGATCAGAGACTTGCTCTGATCACCTTAGGCTTGCAGCCTGCGTCTTCCAGAGCCTTTACAATCTGATTTTTATGATCGGTTCCAAAGGCCTCCATGGTTACTTTCAGCTCTACGGCCGCATTACGGTTGGTGGTAACAAACTGATTATGGTCAAGCTTAATGACATTTCCCTGATTCTGAGCTATGATGCTTGCCACACGTACCAGCTCTCCTGCTTTATCCGGAATCAGCACAGAAACTGTAAAAATACGGTCTCTCTGGATCAGTCCGTGCTGAACTACAGAGGACATGGTAATTACATCCATATTTCCTCCGCTTAAAATAGACACTACTTTTTTTCCGGTAAAATCCAGGTGGCGAAGAGCCGCCACAGTCAGAAGCCCGGAGTTTTCTACGATCATTTTATGATTTTCAACCATATCCAGAAAAGCCATGATCAGCTCATCATCTTCAATGGTAATGATGCTGTCCAGATTTTCCTGAAGATACGGGAAGATATGCTCGCCCGGAGTCTGCACTGCAGTACCGTCCGCTATGGTATTTACATGAGGAAGGGTTACTACTTCTCCTTTTTCCAGAGACGCTTTCATACAGGCTGCTCCTGCCGGCTCTACTCCGATCACCCTGATATGAGGATTCAGAAGCTTCGCAAGAGTGGAAACACCGGTAGCCAGACCGCCGCCGCCAATAGGTACAAGAATATAATCTACAAGAGGAAGCTCCTGGACGATCTCCATGGCAATGGTACCCTGTCCGGTGGCAACTGCCGGATCATCAAAGGGATGGATAAACGTATAGCCTTCCTTTTCTGCCAGCTCCAGAGCATAAGCGCAGGCCTCATCATAGACATCGCCCTTCAGGATCACCTCTGCACCATAGCTTTTTGTCCGTTCCACCTTAATAAGAGGCGTTGTGGTAGGCATTACGATGACCGCCTTTACCCCGAATTTGTGAGCCGCATAGGCAACACCCTGGGCATGGTTTCCGGCTGAAGCAGTGATCAGTCCTTTTTCTCTTTCCTCATCTGATAAAGTGCTGATCTTATAGTAGGCTCCGCGCACCTTATATGCACCTGTCCTCTGCATGTTCTCCGGCTTCAGAAAAACTCTGTTTCCGGTGAGCTCGGAAAAATAACTGCTTTTGATCAGCTTTGTCTCCTGGGTTACTTTTTTTACAATCTCTGAGGCTTCCTCAAAATTCTCCAGTGTAAGCATATTCATTTTCTCCTTCCCGTATTCTTAATCTTCTTTTTCGTTTACATCAAACAATGCATTTACAAAAGTATCTGCATCAAACTTCTGAAGATCGTCAATAGTTTCTCCCACTCCAATATATTTTACCGGGATATCAAGTTCTGACTGGATCGCAACTGCAATTCCGCCTTTGGCTGTACCGTCAAGCTTAGTCAGAATGATTCCTGTTACATTGGCAACCTCTGCAAACTGCTTTGCCTGAGCAAGAGCATTCTGTCCGGTGGTTCCGTCAAGTACAACCAGAGTTTCAAGATAAGCTTCCGGATACTCCCGCTCCAGAATACGGTAGATCTTTCTCAGCTCTTCCATCAGATTTTTCTTGTTATGAAGGCGGCCTGCTGTATCGCAGAGAAGCACGTCTGCGTTTCGTGCCTTTGCTGCAGCTACTGCGTCATAGACAACAGAGGCCGGATCCGCTCCTGACTGTCCGCCGATAATCTCCACGCCGGCGCGGTCTGCCCACTGGGAAAGCTGCTCTCCGGCAGCTGCACGGAAGGTATCTGCTGCCGCCAGAATCACCTTTTTCCCTTCATCCTTTAATTTTCCTGCCAGCTTGCCTACAGAAGTGGTTTTTCCTACTCCGTTGACGCCAATCATTAAAATTACAGATTTACGGTTTTCAAACTCATATTCTGTGCTGTCTACCCTCATCTGATCTTTGATGCTGTCGATCAGAAGCTGCTTGCATTCCATCGGGTTTTTGATATGCTTTTCCGCAACCTGTTTCTTCAGATTTTCCAGAATTGCAGAGGTGGCGTTGATGCCGATATCCCCCATTACAAGAATCTCTTCCAGCTCTTCATAAAAGTCCTCGTCTATACTGGAATATCCGCTGAAAATGGAGTCAAACCCCGCTACAATATTATCTCTTGTTTTTGCCAGTCCGCTGACAAGCCGTTTAAAAAAGCCCTTTTTTTCTTCAGCCATACTCATGCCTCCTTTTATTTGCTCAGCTGATTTTCTACAAGATCCACAGAAACCAGCGTTGATACACCCTTTTCCTGCATGGTGATACCATAAAGCCTGTCTGCTGCGTTCATGGTTCCACGCCTGTGTGTAATTATAATAAACTGTGTATTTTTCGTCAACTTCTGAAGATACGAAGCAAAACGTCCTACATTGGAATCATCCAGGGCCGCCTCAATCTCATCCAGCAGACAGAACGGAGACGGTTTCAGATTCTGGATAGCAAAAAGAAGGGCTATGGCAGTCAGAGCCTTCTCTCCGCCGGAAAGCTGCATCATATTCTGCAGTTTTTTGCCCGGTGGCTGGGAAATGATCTTAATCCCTGCTTCCAGAATATCCTCATCCTCTGCAAGCTCCAGCGTTCCTTTGCCTCCGCCGAAAAGCTCCTTAAAGGCCTTGTCAAACTCTCTCTGGATATCATGAAATTTTTCTGCAAACTGTCTGCGCATTCCTTCATCCAGCTCCTGGATAATACTTTCCAGAGTTTTTTCTGCCTGTACCAGATCCTCATACTGTCCGGAAAGGAAGGTATGTCTTTCCAGAAGGTTTTTATATTCTTCAATGGCATTGACATTTACAGAACCAAGTCTGCGGATCTCATCCTTGATCCTGGAAATATTTTTTTTCATTTCCTGTCTGTCATTAAGCTCCTCTTTTCTGTGAGAAAGAGCACTGTTTGGAGTGATCTCATATTCCTCCCACATATAGGAAATCTGACTTTCCCTCTGCTCTTCCACTTTTTCCTCCTGGCTTTTCAGGCGGAAACACTCCTTGTCAAGAAGTGAGGTTCTTTCTGATAGCTGATCCCGTTTTTCAAAAAATGCCTTGTGGCTTGTATTTCTCTCTTCCTTCTGCTGCTGTTTCTCTTCCTTCTGCTCCTGAAGTTCCTGATCCAGCTTTTCACAGGCCTCCACCGCGTTTTTCAGATTCTGGATTCCCTCCTGCCTGTGCTTTGTCTCTTCTTCACTTTTCTTGAGATTTTCTTCAAGCTCACGGCTTTCTCTCTGAAAGCTTTCCATCTCTCCTAAAAGACGGATCATGTTTTCCTGAAGAAAGTGTTCTTTCTGAGACAGAGAGGATTCTTCCAGACGAAGCTCCTCCAGCTCCTTTGTTTTGGATGCTTCCTCAGCCTTCCATTCCTCCAGTTCTTTCTGTTTGGTTTCAATAAAGGTTTCCAGTTCCTTCTCATCCCTCTGAGAAGCCTCCAGTTCCTTTGCAATGCTGGAATGATCTGCCCTGATCTCCACTGCCTGACGGCGCAGCTCTTCCTTTTCTCTGTCAATCTGGCCGTAGCTTTTCTGAATATCAGCTTCCTTTTCTTCCAGCTGCTTCAGATTCATTCCGGCTGTATTCTGTTCCACATACTGCTGTCTTAGTTTTTCCTGGAAATCCGCAATCGCATCTCTCAGAACATTTCTCCTGCTGCGATTATCTCCGATTTCCTTCTGAAGCTCCTGAAGCTCTTTTTTCAAAAGCTCCACACTGCGCTCCAGCTCCTCGATCTCTCGTCTTCGTCCAAGGAGATTACTGTTATTTTTAAAGGCTCCACCTGTCATGGAACCGCCGGGATTTAAGGATTCTCCTTCAATAGTAACCATACGGAGGCTGTGCCTGTATTTTTTTCCAATAGCAATGGCATGATCAATATGATCCACTACCAGAACCCGTCCCAGAAGGTACTGTACCAGCCCGCTGTACTGAGCTTCTGCCTGAACCAGCGTATCTGCTGTTCCGATCACGCCTTCTTCTCTCAGCACTTCTCTTTGAGAAATACCGCCTCTTCCGCTCATATTAGACAAAGGAAGAAAGGTAGCCCGGCCAAAGCGGTTTTTCTTCAGAAATCCGATCATCCTTTTAGCTGTCTGTTCATTATCTGTGACAATGTTCTGAATGCTTCCTCCAAGAGCAGTCTCAATGGCGATCTCGTAATCTTTTTGTACATGGATGATGTCTGCCACTACTCCGTGGATTCCCGGTTCTCTGCTTTTTTGTTCCATTACGCGGCGAATACTGTTTCCGTATCCGTCATACCGCTCTGTAAGATTTTTTAAAGATTCCAGGCGGGAGGACTCTCTGTGATAGGCTGCCTGGCCGTTCTCCATCTGTCTGCTCTGATCCTTCAGTTTTTCCTGAAGCTTCTGAACCTCACCATCCAGACGCACACACTCTTCATTCATAGAAGCGATGGTATGGGTTACGCTGTCATATCTGGACTGCGCTTTGCTCTTTTCAGATGCAAGAGACTCCTCTTCTGTTTTTAAACGAAGGATGCGCTGGCTGACAGCAGCCTTACGGATATCCAGCTGCTCCATCATTGCATCGAAACGCTGGGCCTTTCCTTTGGTGGTGGCACGGCTGTTCAGGATTTCAATAATCTCATTTTTTCCTTCTTCTACAGCTGAGGTACATGCTGACACTTCAGCCTGAATGGTTTCCAGCCGATTGTTTTCTTCTTTCAGGCGGTTCCGCTGCTCTCTCAGGTTTTCATGAAGAGCTTCCTTTTCCTGTGTAAGGGTTTCTTTTTCCCTTTCACGTTTTTCCAGTTCTTCCTTCAAAACGCCCAGACGGTTCCGGTAATGATCACTGTTCTGCCGTCCTGCATGGATCTGCTCTTCCAGAATCTGGATCTGGCTTTCATACTGCTGTCTGGAAAGAACATTCTGCTGCTGCTTTTCCTTCAGCTCTTCAAGTCTTGTATTCAGAGTCTCCAGTTCCTGTTCCAGACGCTCATATTCTACCTTGGTCTGTTCATACGCCTCTTTTGTCTCAGAAAGCTCTTCCTGTGCTCTTTCTGACTTTTCTGCCAGCTCTTTCAGAATATGCCCTGTTTCCTCATAATCCAGAAGAAAAAGATTTACATCCAGATCACGAAGCTCTTCTCTTTTTGTAAGATAGATCTTTGCTGTTTCCGACTGCTTTTCCAGAGGTTCCAGCTGCCTGGTCAGCTCGGTCAGAATATCTGTCACACGTACAAGATTCTGGCGTTCTTCCTCCAGCTTCTTGATCGTAGTATTTTTTCTCCGTTTAAACTTTACAATTCCCGCAGCCTCGTCAAAAAGCTCCCGTCGTTCCTCCGGCTTTCCACTCAGGATTTTATCAATCTGCCCCTGACCGATAATAGAGTAACCCTCCTTACCGATACCGGTATCATAGAACATTTCCTGAATATCTTTCAGACGACAGTGGCTTCCATTGATCAGATATTCACTTTCTCCGGAACGGTACAGCCGTCTGGTAACCGTAACTTCATTAAAATCCACCGGAAGCTTATGGTCGCTGTTATCCAGGGTAATGGCAACTGAAGCAAAGCTTAAAGGTTTGCGGAGCTCTGTTCCGGAAAAAATAACATCCTGCATATTTCCGCCGCGGAGCTGTTTGGCACTCTGTTCGCCCAGCACCCAGCGGACCGCATCGCCTACATTACTTTTTCCACTGCCATTTGGTCCTACAATACCTGTGATTCCATTATGAAATTCAAAATTGATCTTCTGGGCAAAGGATTTGAATCCGTGTACCTCTATGTTTTTTAAATACATATTTCACCTTTACTGTTTGATTTTCCGGAGCGCCTGGTAGGCTGCAGCCTGTTCTGCGGCTTTTTTCGTATGTCCGGCGCCGTTTCCTGCGAGAATACCGTTGATCCTTACCTCAACTTCAAACTGCTTGTTGTGATCCGGTCCGCTTTCTCCGGTAAGCACATATTCCACCGGCTGCTTTCCGTCCTCCTGCACAAGCTCCTGGAGGATTGTCTTGCTGTCGTAAAAAAGCTGTTTTCTCTCTATATCATTCAGAATGAATTTCAGCACAAATTCCCTGGCTCTCTCAAAACCGCCGTCCAGATAAATTGCGCCCAGAAGCGCCTCTGTGGCATCCGAGACAATGGAATCACGCATTCTTCCTCCTGTCATATCCTCTCCCCTTCCCAGAAGAAGATATTCCGGCAGTCCAAACTGTCTTGCACAGTAGGCAAGACTGGGTTCACATACAAGGCTTGCTCTTTTTTTTGTCAGCTCACCTTCCGGAATCTGCGGAAAACGGGCATAAAGCACATCACTGCTGATCAGCTCCAGAACAGCGTCTCCCAGAAACTCAAGTCTCTCGTTGCAGCCCAGCTTTCCGAGCTTTTTTTCATTGGCGTAGGAGCTGTGTGTCAGCGCCTGACGCAGTAATTTTTTATTGCGGAACCTGTAGCCGATCTTCTGTTCCAACTGATCCATAATCTTTCCCTCTTTCTGTTAATTCTCCTGATGGCCTTCCGGCTTTGCAGGAGGCTGAATCCGCTCTGCGATTTTTTCATTGATTTTCTGCTGTTTAAACTGAACGCACTGGAAAACCGCATTTTTAATCTCCACCGCTTTTGCGCTTCCGTGAGTCTTTACCACAAGTCCTTTCAGACCCAGAAGAGGCGCGCCGCCGTATTTCGTTGTATCAAAATCCTTCAGAGTTTCTTTCAGAGCAGGCTTGATCAAAAGCGCTCCTATTTTACTTCTGAGATTCTTCATCATGCCCCCCTTGATCTTTTTGATCAAAGAGCCGCTGACGCCTTCATAAAGCTTCAGGATCACATTTCCCACAAAGGCTTCACACACGATTACGTCTGCATAGCCGGAAGGAATGTCTCTTGCCTCAATACTTCCGATAAAATTAATGCCTTCCGTTTCTTTCAGAAGCGGGAAGGTCTCTTTTACAAGAGCATTTCCTTTTTCTTCCTCTGCCCCGTTATTGACAATGGCAACTCTGGGATTTTTGATTCCCACAACCTGTTCCATATAAATGGAACCCATTTTTGCAAACTGAACCAGATGAGAAGGTCTTGCGTCCACATTTGCCCCGCAGTCGATCAGAAGGCTTACGCCTTCCATGGTAGGGATCAAGGGAGCCAGAGGAGGACGCTCTACTCCTTTGGCTCTGCCCACAAGCACCTGTCCGCCTACAAGTACGGCTCCGGTGCTTCCGGAAGAAACAAAGGCGTCTGCCTCATGTTTTTTTACAAGATTCAGCCCCACAACAATGGAAGAATCCTTTTTTTTGCGGATTGCAAACACCGGAGGCTCTGCTGTTTCGATCACCTCCGAGGTGTGTACGATCTGTATTCTTTCTTCAGGATACCCCTGATATTTATTCAGTTCCTTTTTAATTACGTCTTCAAGTCCGGTAAGGATCACAAAAATATCCTCACGTTCCTTTACGGCTTCTACGGCTGCCTTTACAGGTTCCTCAGGTGCATTGTCGCCTCCCATGGCATCCACAACTACTTTTACTAACTCTGCCATAATACGCCTCCTGTTAAAATTTCAAACTTTATCATACTAAATCTAAAGGGGTAAAGTCAAGAGATGTCAGAAAATTATAGGCTGTTTTGCAGATTCTCTCCATCCAGCACAGCCTCTGTAAGTCTGTCCCCCTCATAAGTCAGCTTCAGCGAAAAGAACGGAGCGTTTTCCTTCAGCAGTCTCAGAAAGATCTTATCACCCTCCCAGAGATTCAGATTCAAAATGTCCTCCTTTTTCACCCATTCCAGGACGCCTTCATCGCAATCCTTCATCTTTCCGGTAAAACCGTCCGCTGTATAAAGGCACATATATTCTGTTCCATAATTTTTCTGTGTAAAGGTGACGATTCCCCGGAATTTCCAGGAGGTCAGAATCAGTCCGGTCTCCTCATATGCCTCCCTTAAAAGACACTCCTCCGGACTTTCTCCCTCTTCAAAATGTCCCCCGATACCAATCCATTTATCTTTGTTTACATCATTTTTCTTTGATACTCTGTGGAGCATCAGATATGCTTCTTCTTTTTCTACATAACAAAGTGTTGTCATGGGACTTTTTTTCACTGCCCTGCACCTCCTGTAAAAGTTTATTTCCTGTTCTGTGCTTCTATTTTTTCCGCAAGATCATTCAGGTAAACCCAGCGGTCCATTTTTTCTTCCAGAAGAGCCTCTGTCTCCTCCTTCTCCTTTGTCAGCTCATTGAGCTTTCCGGAATTTGTGGCGTTTGCCATAATATCCTGATCCAGCTTTTCGATCTTTGCTTCCAGCTTCGCAATGTCCTCATCAATGGTATCGTATTCTCTTTGTTCCTTATAAGAAAATTTAAGCTTTGCGGGCCGATTTTGTTTCCAGGTCTTTGCAGAATCCTTTTCTCCGGAATCAGCTGCATCTCCGGTTTCCTTAAAATTTTTACTGCTTCCGCCGCCCTTTTTCCCGGAACCGGAATCACTGCTGTCTCCGAACCGTCTCTTTTTCGCTTCCAGATAATCCGTATATCCGCCCTCATACTGTGTAAGATTTCCGCTTCTGTCAAACTCAAAAATCCGGTCTGCAATATTATCCAGAAAATACCGGTCATGAGAAACAGCGATCACAATTCCCGCAAAAGAATCCAGATAATCCTCCAGAATAGTCAGTGTGGGAATGTCAATATCATTTGTAATCTCATCAAGAAGCAGTACGTTTGGAGCTGCTGCAAGCACTTTCAGAAGATACAGGCGCTTCTTCTCTCCTCCGGAAAGCTTTTCTATCGGCGCATACTGCATGGAAGAATCAAACAGAAACTGTTCCAGAAGTTTTGCGGCGCTGATCAGCCCGTCCTTTGTAGGAATGTACTCTGCAACATCTTTGATATAATCGATCACCCGCTGGCTGGTGTTCATTTCCTCAATTTCCTGAGAAAAATAACCGATCTTTACTGTTTCTCCAATTTCCACTTCTCCGCTGTCCGGCTGTATGATCCCTGCAATTATTTTAAGAAGCGTGGATTTCCCGCAGCCGTTGGGCCCGATAATTCCCAGCCGCTGATTTTTCAGCACAATATAGTCAAAATCCCGGATGCAAACCTTATCTCCAAAGCATTTGGAAATATGATGAAGCTCTATGGTCTTTTTGCCCATTCTTGTCTCTACAGAGTCGATCTCCACATTTTTATCGCGGACAGGCGCAGTGCCGTTTTTCAGCGTCTCCAGACGGTCAAGCCTTGCTCTCTGCTTGGTGGTTCTTGCACGGCAGCCCCGTTTTGCCCATTCCAGCTCCATTCTGAGAATGCTCTGACGTTTTCTCTCTGATGCCAGCTCCATTTCTTCTCTCTCGGCTTTCATTTCCAGAAACTGAGAGTATTTTGCCTCATAGGTATAAATTTTTCCATGGCTGAGCTCCAGGATCTTATTTGTAACACGATCCAGAAAATACCGGTCATGGGTTACCATGATCACTGCTCCCTTAAAACGGTTCAGATAATCTTCCAGCCATCCTGCCATTTCATTGTCCAGATGGTTGGTAGGCTCATCCAGAATGAGAACGTCTGCCGGATTGATAAGAACTCTTGCCAGAGCAACTCTTTTTTTCTGCCCTCCGGAAAGATGGGCAATCTCTTCCTCATGATCCACAATGCCCAGTTTATTCAGGATCATATGAGCATCTGTTTCCGGATTCCAGTCCTGCTCTTGTTTTCCTGCAGTAACATAAGAAAGAATCGTAGCTCCTTCAGGAAATTCCGGATGCTGGGACAGACAGGAAATACGCAGTCCGTTCTGCATGATCACCTGTCCCTGGTCTGGTTCCTCTGTTCCTGCCAGAATCCTTAAAAACGTTGTTTTTCCCGTTCCGTTGATTCCGATCAGGCCGATCTTATCACCCTGATGAATTCCCACTGAAATGTCATCAAAAATCACTTTGTCACCGTAGATTTTACTGATATGTTCCATATTTAAAATATTCATATATTAATCTCTCTGTACTTTCTTATTTATTTTACTGTAAATACCCAAATTGAAAAGATGTATCATGCTCTCCTGTATTTTTATGATTTTTTTTTCTCATTTTCCGCCTTGGGAAACTTTTTCAAATAGTAGATCACAAACAGCACTGCAGTGATCCCCCAGGATACCGGATAGCTGAGCATAATTGTCTCAATTCCCGGAAAAACAGGAAGAACTGCCAGCATCCAGGTGATCCTCATAATGCACACACCGCCGCAGGTCAGGATCACAGGTACAAGCACTTTTCCAGCTCCCCGGAGCGCGCCGGAAAGAATTCCGATGGCAACATAGAGGAAATAGGACGGCATCAGATAACGCATCATATAAACGCCGATCTCCACCACCTGATGATCAGTAGTAAACAGTCTGTACAATGGCTCTGCAAAAACAATCAGAAGCCCGCTGAGCAGAAATGCCGAGCTGTAGGACATTCCCAAACATACCCGCACACTTTTCCGCATTCGTCTTGTTTTTCCTGCGCCGTAATTTTGTCCCACAAAGGTAGTAATTGCAATGGAAAAGGCATTGACCACCATCCAGAATACTGCATCAATCTTTCCAAAGGTTCCCCAGGCAGCTACGTAATCGGTTCCCAGCCTGTTTACAAATACCTGGATCACAATATTTGCCACACAGTACATGGCAGCTTCAATGCCTGCCGGAATCCCGATCCGAAGTATAGATTTTAGTGAAACCCCGTAAAAACGGATCTTTTTTATTTCCAGCCGGAAAAATCCATGATCCTTCATCAGCATTCCCGTAACGAGAACTGCGCTGACCCCCTGACAGGATACTGTGGCAATGGCAACTCCCCGAACTCCCATTCCAATAGCCACCACCAGAACAATATCCAGAATAATATTTAAAATACAGGCAACTATCAGAACATATAGCGGCCGTCTGGAATCACCCATTGCCCGAAGCACAGAGGCGCCCATATTATAGACAAGATTAAAAACAATCCCCATAAAATAAATATGAAGATAGGTTCTGGAATCTGCCATCAGCTCAGCCGGTGTATTCATTGCTTTCAGAACTGCATCTGACAGAAAGAATCCTGCCGCTCCGATGATCACTCCTGCCGCCAGAGAAAAAGCATAAGAGGTATGTACGGTTTTGTCCAGATTTTTCCTGTCCTGGGCGCCGAAAAACTGAGATACAACAACCGCAGCTCCGGAAGTAAGACCTACAAACACCTCAACAATCAGGTTTACAATCTGATTGACCGATCCTCCTACTGCGGCCAGCGCTTCCTTACCCACAAAACGACCGACAACAATTGTGTCGGCCGTATTATAAATCTGCTGAAAAAAAGTTCCGAATACAATCGGAAAGAAAAATAATAAAAGCTGCTTCCAGATCACACCCTCTGTAATCTGATTTCTTTTGTTCATATTCACTCTCCCCCGAGATAAAAAATTCCTCTGCTATGCAGTATAGCAGAGGAATTAGTGAAAATCAATTTTTTGTTAGTTTAATATTTTGAGATTATGTGAGTGTTTCGCATATCCGCTGCGGGAAATTTCCATCTGAAGTTCTCTCAGACGGTTCTCCTTATGCCGGAATGCCTCAGGAGCATCCTGAAAACGGCAGCTGCTGCAGATGCTTCCAAGCTTCATCATTACAGCTCTCTTTGCATATCCTACAGCAAGACTTATTTTCAGATATCCATATAAAAGACAACAACCGGCTTTGTGGAAAATTCCGTTTTCATACCGGGAATGGATTCTCAGATAAGCGGCCATACAAAATACAAGAATCACAGCAAAAGAAATAATTGAAATCTGTTCTGCAAACGTCATGATCACCGACCTCCTTTAAAGAAGCATCTTTATTGTTGTCTATATACTAACTCTTTGCTCCGTAATTGTCAATCTTTTTATTGTTAAATAAATATTAATCTGATTTTATCTGCTGATGTGAACAGGTGATTTTTATTTTTCCATTCCTGATAAGTTCATTTCACATCATTATCCTGAATCAGATACTGTTTCCAATGGCATCAATAATCTCTTTGTAGTCCAGGTCCTCCAAACCATTTCCTGCAGTAGAGGGATAATGGATTACATTATTCCAGTTTTCCGTAACAACACTCCATTCCTCTTCATAAGGCGCAAACAAAACCAGCCGCTTAGATGAGTCAGAAATCTGCCCCGGACATTGCTCATCTCCCCACCAGGAAGTCAGCTCTCCAAAAGATTCTGCCATCCCAGAAGGATAGCAGGGAGATTTTTTTCCATATCCCAGCTTATGTGTAGGAGCATCTGTCCATACTACAATTATATTTCTTCTTTTATCGCCTCCCGGAGTCCATTTTGACTTAATTGCATATCCCAAAGCCTCCAGACCGTCCTCCGGTGTATCCCCGCCTCCTTTTGCATGAATACTTTTTACACACCTTTCAAAATCCTTCGACTGTTCAGGCAGCCGGAAAAAATCAGTTGTCATCATTGCAGAATCACCATCTGCCAGATAATCCCGAAAAGCAATAACCCGAATCCGCATTTCGTTAATATGCTTTCCTTTTCTCTCCATAGCCGCTGTCACATCATGGTAAAAATTCAACGCATTATTTTTTACCGTATTGATCACCGGACGCATACTGGCTGTTGCGTCAATACAAAATACCATGTCTACATTATACTTAAATAAATAATTTTCTCCCATTCTCTTTTCTCCCAACGTATCTTTTTATGCTTTTAGAATCCGTATCATTACTGGCTGACATCATTCTTATAAATCTTCCGGTTTATAAAAATACTTGCAGAAATCCTCCGACTCTTTTTCCTTGTGAATAATTACTTCTGTTTTTTTATCAAAAGTCACTGTATCCTCTTCTTCCCATTTCAGTTCTTCCGGCATCTTTATTACCTTTGTCCCACATTTTCCGCAAAAATTTGAATCCTCTTTCAGCCTTGCTCCGCAATATCCGCAAAACATATCGTCCTCTCCTTTTTATCTTATAATTTTATTTATTTTATAAATCTATTTTTACTGCAAGTCTCCTGCCGTATAAAAAAACTCCTCTCCATTACCAATGTTTTCCTCACTTTTTTCACTTACGTTTGATATTAAATGCAGTATCAGCTTTGATGAATTTTCCCGATCAGGATCCAAATCCTCCCATTTTTCAAGAAATTCTGCAAGGCTGATGCGTTTTTCCGGATCAGGCACCAGCATTTTTTCCAGGATCATCCTGTTCCCGGAATCTGTAATATGGCGCAGTCTGACTTCCCCTTTGTCAAGAAGGGCCTCAAACACATAATGATATTTATCGTGATCGAAATCCGGCAGTTCTCCTGTCAGAATCTGATGAAAAATCAAACCCAGAGCAAAAACATCAATTTTGACAGACAACCGTTTATCTTCATCACCTATAATAGCCCGGGCCGTTTCCGGCGCAAAATATACAGGATCCCCATGAATTTCTTTATTAGCGGGAAGAACCTCGCTTTCCCAGAAACAATTATCAAAATCAATCAGCTTTGCCGTCACTGCTCCTGATTCCAGGCGCTTCAGGAGAATATTCTCAGGTTTCAGATCGCCATGCACGATTCCATTTTCATGAAGTCTGTAAACACTGTGTGCCAGTATTCTGCATAATTTCAGTTTTTCCTGCTCGCACAAATTTCCGATAGTTTCCCATCCAATTCCACGAATTTTTTCCATGGTCATGTAATACTTGGTTCCACACCTGAAAAACTCACAGATGTTTACCAGATTTCCATCGGAAGCTTCATTCAGCGTGCTGTATAAGGAGACAGATCTGTTTTCGTACTTCTCACAGATTTTTCTTTTGCGCGCTGTCATTTCAGGTCCAAAAATACTTTCATCTACCGGATAGACCGGCGCCAGAAACTCCTTGATAAAATAATCGCATCCGTTCTTTTTGGCAAATGCCCATTTTGAAAAACCACTGTTGTCGGTCTTTAAATCGCCGTCAATGACATATCCGTTAATTACTTTCATTTTTAATTTTCCTGATAAGCTTCATATTCCAGCTTATATTCCTTCCATTCACTTAACAGTCTCTCTTTTCCACTGTCTTCACAGGAATATTTCTGCTCTAATTCCTGTAATCTTGCAGAAAAGTAATGTTTCATATGGCCAAAACTGCCGAATCCTGCCGCATATATACACATGGTATAGTCATCTCCGGATATTCTTTTTAACAGCTGATCCATCTCTTTTTTCCATTGTTCCATGCTTTCTGATCTTTTCATGGTTTTCAAAAGAAAACGTTCAAATTCCATCGGAGAACGAAGATAACCAAAACATCCGTCGGTTGCCGAAATAATCAGTGCAGGCAGCTGTTCTATACCTGTTCTTCGATTTAAAACATAAGGATGGGAAGCAGAGATCACATTTTTCATGGGTGCATCCTCGGAAAGATTTTCCAGTGCATCCGTATTGGCAATATCATCCACAGTCACCTGATGCAGACCGCTGCTGTCCAGAATATATCCTCTGGAATCTCCTGCCCAGATAAATTCAGTCACTAAAGCATTTGATTTCCAGGGAGCAATCAAAACCAGTGACAGCGTAGATGGAAATTCCTTCATCAGATTACCTTTCAGCATACTTTTTCCACTTCCAAGCTCAGAACATGCCTTTAAATATCGATCTATCCAACGTTTCAGCTTTTTTACCTCTTTAGATCCGAAACACGCTCTCAGATCGTCCGGAAGGGCAGAAAACCATCTGCGGGACACTTCGGCAAGCACTCTGGAAGCCACATAGGCTCCACTGTGTCCTTCAAAAAATGGATATACCTTAGCACCGCTGCCTCCGCTTCCATCAAAAACACCGATGATTCCTTTTTCCCTGTCTATGTCAAAAAAGAAGCTGTCCTCCCCTTTTCCCGACACTTTTTCTCTGGTCAGGCAAAAGCAGTAATCTGTCACGGTTCTGAAATCCGATTTTCTGTTTCCGTCATTACAATCCTGCTTTTTTGTTTTATTGTTCATCTGAACTGTAATCCTCCTGACTATATCCGTCTGAAGATATGACTTCCTGTTCGCTTTCCGGTATTTTATCTTCATCTGTCATTCTTTCTGTTATTTCTTCACTTTCTGCCTCTCCGGCATCAAAAAAATCTTCTTCAGCTGTATTCATATCCAGATCTTCTCTTATTTCAGCTATCTGACCTTCCAGTTCATTCATCTGCTTTTCCTGCGCTTCAATCTGTTTTTTCTGAGCTTTCTGTTTTTCTGCAATGCCCTTATATTTTCTTTGTTGTTCCTGAATATGGGCTTCCAGCTTTTCCATTTGTTCCAGTTTCTGTCCCAGATTATCGTTTCTCCTCTGCAATGCTCTGATATAAATACTGCCGGACAAAATCAATACTGCAACACAGATTATAATTGATACTTTCACTATTCCGGATATACCGGATACTTTTTTCTGTTTTCTTCCGTTTTGCTTTAATTTTCTCTTTGTATCCTGAAAATCAAAGGGCGAACTCTCCGGATTTTCCGGCCGGTAAAATATTTCGTCCTCCTCTTTTGACTTTGTATCGGACAAATTCCTGTCTGTTTTTAATGTTTTCTCCAAAGGCTCTTCCTTTTCTTCTTTATCTGAAATAAAATCAAGAGAAATCCCTTTCCATTGGGGCAAAGTCGTCTGCTCACTTCCGCAAAAAGGACATATTTTTTCGCCGTTTTTTATTCTTTCACCACATGTTCCACAATACATATCATCCTTCCTCATCTTTCCATGCCACATACCTGACATCTTTTTTCACTTTCATCATTCCTGCCGTCACAATAGCTGCATTTCCATCCACAGTCAGTCGGAATATATTGATATATCACTTTTACCTCCATTGTCTTTTGTGACAGAGAACCGGCTGACGCAGGAACCAATGCCGATTTCGTACCATATACAATTCCGGTCTTTATCGGAACTTCTGTTTTTTTAATCTTCTCTTTTTCGTCTTTTATTACCTCACAGCAAAATGCCTCAAGACTCTTTTCTGTTTTCTCGACTATATCCTCTGTTTTTTCACTGTAATACAATGCGCCGGAGTCTTTTTCCGATCCTCCGGACTCACCTTTTATACAAAATTTTACAATAAAAACCGATACCAGTACTGCCAGACAGACTACAATTAAAATTTCCATACTGTTCCCCTCTCAACCTTCAACCTGTTTGTAAACCTTATTTTGGGATATCATTTATTCTCTTTCTTTCCTTTTTGTCTTATTAATTTTATTTTTTTCATTACCTTTTTTCAATCTGTGGCAACTGATAGGGGCAGATTATTTAAAAAACAAAATTTTTTAAACACCTTAGTTCCCATATTTTTAAATAGGAAATCCACCAGTCTCGGATTGATGACTGATGGATTTTTTATAATTGAATTCTATTTCATTATACCGGCAGAAGTGGGACTTTTTATTTATTACTTTCCAGGAGAAAAGCTTTTCCTTAACAAAAAAACAGAACCCCTTTCAGGATCCTGTTTTTTACGTTTTCATTAATCTTCAACTTTAATGATTTCTTTCTTATTGTAGCTTCCGCATGCTTTACAAACTCTGTGAGGCATCATCAGGGCGCCGCATTTGCTGCATTTTACCAGGTTCGGAGCACTCATCTTCCAGTTTGCACGTCTTTTATCGCGTCTTGCTTTAGATGTTTTGTTCTTTGGACATATGGACATAGGTTACACCTCCTTAAATTTACTAAATATATCACTGATAGCTGCCATGCGGGGATCCTTCGGCTCCTCTGCGCATCCGCAGGGACCGTCGTTGAGGTTTTTCCCACACTGGCTGCAGATGCCTTTGCAGTCGTCTCTGCAGAGGACCTTCAAAGGCCAGCTCATCAGTACCTCAAGATAGACCAACCGGTCCACATCCAGGTCCATTCCTGTGAGATAGTTACTTTCATCCAGATCATTGACCCGTTCCTCATCCGTAAGCTTCATATCCAGCTTGCGCTCAATATGACATGGAATGTCAATCTTAACCTGTTCCAGACAACGGTCACAGGGAATACCCACTGTCACACATGTATTGCCGGTCAGCTCAAGAACCTTATTTCCGGTATTCGTGATCACCAGATCTACCGGTTCTTTTTTTAATACAGGAAACTCGCCCATCTGGAAAGAAACTGTTTCCATTTCCAGCTCTGTGCTTATCTGTATTGTCTTTCCTTCACAGGATGTAACATCTGATAAATGAATCTGCATAATTATCTCCTATTCACACTTAATCAATTATACATAGGAGGGCTTCCTTTGTCAAGGATTTTTACCTTCTGTTACGACAATTCTGTTATTTTTTGTCAAAAATGTCCGGAGGGCAAAAGCAAAAACCTTTTTTACATTTCTTCTGGTTAGATCCTGTCTTCATATCGGGCAAGATTTTTTCGGTTTCTATTCCATCTTTCTCTAATTCCTCCAACGCTGTACACATATTCGTCCTGCCGCCTTTACTCTCCAATACCTGACTAATGAATTCCTGCGACTCTGTAATCGCACCGATTACAAGGTCTGTCTCCCAATCTTGATTCTGATATATTTTCCAAAATACATATTATTGATTATCAGTAATCCAAAACAGTGCCATATAAAATAGCTTTCCCTGAATCATAAGAAAAACTCACCCCTTCCGGGGTGAGCCTTCTTGGAAATCTTATATAATCACAACTGTCTTTTTATACAAGGGCAACTGTCTCTCTGCAGATTGCAAGCTCCTCATTTGTAGGAATTACCGCAACCTTAACCTTGGAATCCGGTGTGGAGATCACGATCTCCTCGCCGCGTTTTTTGTTGATCTCTTTGTCAATGGAGATTCCCAGGTATCCGAGATAGGAGCATACGTCTTCACGTACAAGGTTATCGTTCTCACCGATACCTGCTGTAAATACGATCGCATCCACACCATTCATAGCTGCAACATATCCGCCTACGTATTTTGCAATACCGTATCCAAGAGCCTCTCTTGCATTCTTTGCGTCTACATTGCCTTCTGCCGCTGCATCTTCCAGGTCACGCATGTCGCTGGAAAGTCCGGACATTCCGTACAGACCGGATTTTTTATTCAGAACATCCATAACGCCTGCGATATCCAGATTTTCTTTCTTTGCAATAAACTCCATGATAGCCGGATCAATGCTTCCGGAACGTGTTCCCATGATCAGACCCTCAAGAGGAGTCATACCCATGGAGGTATCAATACATTTACCGTTTACAACTGCGCTGACAGATGATCCGTTGCCCAGGTGGCATACAATAACTTTTGAGTTTTCTTTGTCCAGGCCCAGGAATTCAACAGCACGTTTGGAAACAAAGCTGTGGGAGGTTCCATGGAAACCATATCTTCTGATCTTGTAGTTTTTGTAATAGTTAAGCGGCAGACCATAGAGATATGCTTTCGGCGGCATTGTCTGATGGAAAGCAGTATCAAATACGCCAACCTGCGGTACGCCAGGCATAAGCTCTGAGCATACACGGATACCGATCAGGTTTGCCGGATTGTGAAGAGGAGCAAGGTCGTTGCACTCTTCTACTGCTTTGATCATCTCATCTGTGATCACTGCAGAAGAAGCAAATTTTTCTCCACCGTGTACAACGCGATGACCGATTGCGTCTACTTCTTTCAGGCTCTTAATTGCGCCTGTCTTTTCATTTGTAAGAGCGTCCAGAACCATCTGGATTGCCTCTTTATGTGTAGGCATCGGAGCTTCTGTGATCTCTTTTTCTCCGCCGGCTTTTTTGTAAACCAGTCTTCCGTCAATTCCGATTCTCTCGCAGAGACCTTTTGCAAGAACTGCCTCTGTATCAGAGTTGATAAGCTGATATTTTAAGGAAGAACTTCCACAGTTAATTACCAATACATTCATGATTTTTACTCTCCTATTCTTTGTATGTACTACGATCCATAATCAAAAACAGCCTTGACAAGACTGCACGCACCACCGGAAGAAGTTTTATTTGTCCTCTGCCTGGCACTGTACAGCAGTGATTGCTACAACACCAACAATATCATCTGCTGAGCATCCTCTGGAAAGATCGTTTACCGGTTTTGCAATACCCTGAGTAACAGGTCCGTATGCTTCTGCTTTAGCAAGACGCTGAGCCAGTTTGTATCCGATGTTTCCTGCATCCAGATCCGGGAAGATAAGAACGTTTGCTTTTCCTGCAACCTCGCTGCCAGGAGCTTTGGAAGCGCCTACGCTTGGAACGATAGCAGCATCAAGCTGGAATTCTCCGTCCAGTTTCAGTTCCGGATGCTCTTCTTTTGCGATTCTGGTAGCCTCTACCATTTTGTCTACATCTGCATGCTTTGCGCTGCCCTTTGTGGAGTGTGAAAGCATGGCAACGATCGGCTCTTCCTGTACCAGAAGCTGGAAAGATTCTGCAGAAGAAGCTGCGATTGCAGAAAGCTCTTCCGGTGTAGGATTCTGGTTCAGACCGGAATCAGCAAATACAAATGCGCCGTTTGCACCGTACTCACAGTTCGGAACTACCATCAGGAAGAAAGCAGATACCAGCTTGGTTCCCGGTTTTGTTTTCAGGATCTGCAGACACGGACGAAGTGTATCTGCTGTAGAATGGCATGCACCGGATACCATTCCGTCTGCGTCGCCCATCTTAACCATCATAACACCGTAATATGGATACTGTGTGTGAAGGATCTCTTTTGCCTTCTCCGGTGTCATGCCTTTTTTTGCTCTCAGCTCAACAAATTTGTCAATGTAAGCCTGAGTTCTGTCAGAAGTTTCCGGATCAACAATAGTAGCTCCGGAGATATCGAATCCGCCTTCTGCTGCTTTTGCCTTAATAGTCTCCTCATTACCGATCAGGACGATCTTGGCAACGCCCTCTTTCAGAATCTTGTCAGTTGCCTCAAGAGTTCTCATATCCTCTGTCTCTGGCAGTACAATTGTTTTAATGTTTTCTTTTGCTCTTTTTTTGAGCACTTCAACAAATCCCATGATTAAAATGGCTCCTTTCATTATTTGGCCTGACGGCCCGATGAGACGCTTCTGTAAGCATCTCACAGATAAGTTTATTATACCCCCTGCACTCCCTTATTTCAAGCATTTCCCACTGATAATTCATAATCAGAAGGTATTTTTTAAGGTGCAATTTTTTGTTTTTAAAGGATTTGTCCAGTCAAAAGCTGTTTCGTTTGTTTCACCGGAAAATCTGTGATAGAATAGAACCTACAATATTTTCAGAAAGCCGGAGAAATCATATGAACGTTACGGGAATCATTGCAGAATATAATCCCTTTCATCTGGGTCATCTGCACCAGATCGCTTATGTAAGGGAAAAACTGAACTCTGATTATATCATTGTTGCCATGAGCGGAGATTTTGTTCAGCGGGGAACCCCTGCCCTTCTCCCTAAATACATACGGGCCGAGGCCGCCCTTCTGTGCGGCGCAGATCTTGTACTGGAGCTGCCTGTACAGGTTTCTTCTGCCAGTGCGGAATTTTTTGCAGGAGGAGCTGTTTCTCTTCTTAACGGATCAGGGGTCGTGGATCAGTTATGTTTCGGAAGCGAAGAGGGGTCTGTGGAGGGAATGCAGCTGGCCGCCCGTATTTTAAACGAGGAGCCGCAAGGCTTCCGTGATCTTCTGAAAAACAGCCTGAAGCAGGGAATGTCCTTTCCCGCAGCCAGAAGCCAGGCTCTTGGCAAGTATCTTTGCACGTTACATTCTTTGAGCGAAAAAAATCTGTCCGCCTTTTCGGACACCCTTCTCTCCTCTCCCAATAATATTCTGGGAATCGAATACTGCCGCGCCCTTCTCAGACTTAACAGCACCATCAAGCCAGTGACACTGAAACGGGAAGGCTCCGGGTATCATGACCTCACTTTAAAAAACAATCAGGCTCCTTCTGCATCTGCAGTCCGGGCTTTTCTTTCAGAAAAGAGCGGCCGGACTCCTTCATCCGACAGTGTTAAAGATTTTTCTGTTCTGGAAAACATGCTTCCCGCTGCCTCCCTGCAGCTTCTGAAAAATGCATTTTCCAGACAGGAATTTCTTACAGAAAACGACCTTGACCTGATTCTGCACTACTGTCTTACAGGACAAACATCAGAAGAGCTCAGTAAATATGCAGACGTTTCTCCTGACCTTGCAGCGCGGATCATCAACTGCCTGAATGATTACAGAGGCTTTTGTCAGTTTACAGAACTTCTGAAAACAAAGGAACTGACACATACAAGAATCCAGAGAGCTCTTCTGCACATTCTTCTTCAGATCAGAGAAACCCCTAAAGAGCTTTCTTTCGGCAGGGTTCTGGGATTCAGAAAAAGCGCCTCCCCTCTTTTAAAAGAAATAAAAAAAAGAGGAACCATTCCTCTGGTGACCAAGCCCTCTTCATCAGCGAAAACATTTACTGCGGATGAAAAAAAGCTGCTGGATACCAATACTGCAGCCTCCAACATATACGAAAGCCTGATCTGCCATAAAACAGGGCGGGCCTTTGTTCACGAATACCAGAAGCAGATGATTCTGATTCCGTAAAGTACAAAAGGGGTGAAAACGAAACATGTCGTTTTCCCCCTTAAAATCTGTAAGCATCTCATAATTTCTGATGCTTTGATCTTTTTTCACGTTTTCTGACTTATCTCAGTTTCCGCACTCAATACTGATCTCATTAAACTTCTCAAGAATGTCATCAATACTCATGGCAGCCTTTTCCTCATCTGCACAATCGATCACACTTTCTCCCTGATGCATCATCAGAAGCCGGCTTCCATAATCTACCGCATACCGGAGATTATGAGTAACCATGATCGTTGTCAGATGTTTTTCTTTTACAATTTTGTCCGTAAGCTCCATAATAATCTCTGCTGTTTTTGGATCCAGAGCTGCTGTATGTTCATCAAGGATCAGAAATTCAATAGGAGTCATCGTTGACATGAGAAGAGCCATTGCCTGACGCTGTCCCCCGGAAAGAGAGCCCACCTTTACATGCATTTTATCTTCCAGTCCCAGATTCAGAGGTCTCAGAAGCTCCCGGTAATATTCAACTCTGTGTTTATTCACGCCTCTTCCAAGTCCAAAGCGTTTTCCTTTATTGTCTGCCAGGGACATGTTTTCCAGAATGGTCATGGACGGGCAGGTTCCAAGAGACGGATTCTGGTACACACGGCCGATTTTTTCGTTTCTTTTAAACTCTTTTGCATTTGTAATATCCCTGCCGTCCAGAAGGATATTCCCTGACTCTACCGGAATACTGCCGCAGATAATATTCAGCATGGAAGTTTTTCCCGAACCGTTGCTGCCCACCACAGAAAGAAACTCTCCATCCTTAACTGTAAGGTTAAAGCCTTTGAACAGGCACATTTCATTGACCGTTCCCGGATTGTAATATTTATAAATGTTTTTTAACTCAAGCATCGATCTTCACCTTTTTCTTTCTTTCCATGCTGATCAGAAGCACGATCAGAAACAGCGCTGCTGTAATAAGCTTCATATCCTGGGGTTCAAAATTTCTCATTGCAACAGCAGTACATGCCTTGTAAAGAACAGAACCAAGAATCACCGCCGCAGTTGCCCTGATAAAGGTCAGCTTCCGGAACAGGCTGGTTCCAATAATAACACTGGCAAGGCCTATAACCACCGCGCCGGTTCCCATGGAAATCTCAAACACTCTTTCCTCCTGACAGAAAATACATCCGGCCAGAGCGATCAGTCCGTTTGCAATAGCAAGACCCAGGATTTTTACATTTCCCTGATCCTTTGCAAGGGAAGTCACCAGCTTCTCATTGTCGCCCACTGCTCTTAAAAGAAAGCCGGATTTGCTTTTCATATAAAAGTCAAGTACCAGCTTTGTGATCAGCGCAAGAATCACGATCACGATCAGTGTGGCATAGGGCTTCACAGCCTCCGGAAAAAGATTTTCCAGAAAGCTGTTTTTAAAAATAGTTTCTTTGGAAAACAGAGGGACATTGGAGCTTCCTGCTATGCGGAGGTTAATGGTCCACAGCGCGGTCATCATGATAATACCGGATAAAAGATCCCGGACCTTTCCCTTTACATGAATCAGTCCTGTACATGCTCCGGCCAGCGCTCCTGCTGCAAAAGCTACCGGAAGGGTCAGATAGGGATTTACGCCCTTTGCGATCAAAGCTGCGGTTACTGCAGCCCCCAGGGGAAAGCTTCCGTCTGTAGTCAGATCCGGAAAATCCAGTATTTTATATGTGATATAAACGCCCAGAGCAAGAATACCGTAGATCAGTCCCTGCTCAATGATCGTGATAATAAAATCCATGGCCTTTCAACCTCCATAAAAATCTTTGTTACGCTTCTGTAATCTCTTCAAAAACCTCTGCAGCCGCCTCAGTCATTTCCTCCGGAATCTCGATCTCCAGCTTTTCTGCCGCCGCAGTATTCACATACAGAGATGCCTCTTCAATCGTTTCAAAAGGAAGCTCAGAGGCTTTTTTCTCACCCTTTAATACCTGCGCAGCCATTTTTCCGGTCTGTTTTCCAAGCTCAATATAATCAAGTCCCTCTGCTGCAAGGCAGCCCAGTTTTACCTGTTCGATCTCGCTTCCGAATACCGGAATTTTTTTCTCATTTGCCATTTCAAGGATTGTGGGAAGGGATGAAACAACAGTATTATCTGTAAGGTTTGTCATACAGTCAACCTTTTCCAGAAGCGACTGCGCAGCCAGTGGAATATCCGCGGTTGTTGCAATTCCCGCTGTCTCGATCTTAAAATCATATTCTCCGGCAAGCTCCTCATATTCCTTTACTGCCGCTTCAGAATTCGCCTCGCTTGTGGTATACATGATTCCAATGGTCTCTGCTTCTGGAAGCATCTGGCGGATCATTTCAAGCTGCTGCTTTACCGGAAGCTTATCGCTTGTTCCTGTGATCTCACCTACAGGGTTTCCCTCATCATCGGCAAGCTCTGCTGCCAGAGGATCTGTAACTGCTGTATAAATAACCGGAATACCTGCGTCCATTGCTGCATTATAAAGACTCTGGGCGCTTGGAGTGGCAATTCCCACCATAAGATCCACTTTATCCGCTGCAAACCCGTCAGAAATCTGTCCGCAGGTTCCCATATCTGCTGCTGCATTCTTATATTCTACGGTAAGATTTTTGCCCTCTTCAATGCCTTCCTCTTTCAGTCCTTCCAGAAAGCCCTCTCTGCAGTTGTCCAGAGATCCATGCTCTGCAAACTGCTCGATCCCAATAGTATACTCTTCTTCCGCATAAACCGTTACTGTTCCTGCCAGTGTCATTGTCAGTAATGCTGCTCCTAATACCTTTGCTGTTGTTTTTGTTTTCATGTTGTTTTCTCCTCTCTCTACGATTCTTTTTGCTTTACCGGAAGTATATGCCAGCCTCCGGCATCCTGTCTGCGAGAAAGAAAGCTGTGATACCTGTCCTTTGAAACAAAAAACCGCCCCAAGCTAATGCTTGAGACGGTAATAATTTCTTATTATCGCGGTACCACTCAAATTGACAAAATGTCCACTTTCTCATGTACAAACATACACTCCTGATTGGTAACGGGTTCGGTTCCCGTCAGTGCCTACTCTCTGCACAGAGATTTCGGACTGCCCTCGGAAGGCCATTCAACAATCAGCCTCATACAGACTTCCACCAACGTCTGCTCTCTGGAATGATGCATAAATGTTTACTTCTCTTCCTCATCGGTTTTATGTTGTTACTTTACCACATCAAACTGCTGTTGTCAACCCTGTTTTTAATTTTTAAAGCTGTGGATCGGCGCCGGAATTCTTCCGCCGCGGTCAACAAATGCCTGACAGGAGAACTGGTTTACCGGCATGATCGGAGCGTATCCCAGAAGGCCGCCAAATTCAACAGTCTCTCCGACACCTTTTCCGATTACCGGAATCACACGTACTGCTGTTGTTTTCTGGTTTACCATACCAATAGCCGCTTCGTCTGCAATGATTCCGGAAATAGTAGATGCCTTTGTATCTCCGGGGATTGCGATCATATCAAGTCCTACAGAGCAGACGCAGGTCATTGCCTCAAGTTTTTCCAGAGAAAGAGCGCCAAGGTTGACCGCATCGATCATTCCCTGGTCTTCACTGACCGGAATAAAAGCGCCGCTTAAACCGCCCACTGCTGTGGATGCCATAACTCCGCCTTTTTTTACCTGGTCATTTAAAAGAGCAAGAGCCGCTGTGGTTCCCGGAGCGCCTACACGCTCAAGTCCGATCTCTTCCAGAATCTCTGCAACGCTGTCGCCGATAGCCGGTGTGGGCGCAAGAGAAAGATCCACGATTCCAAAAGGTACTCCCAGACGTCTGGATGCCTCCTGGGCTACCAGCTGTCCCACACGGGTAACCTTAAATGCAGTTCTCTTGATCATCTCACAGAGAGTTTCAAAATCCTCTCCGCGAACCTTCTGAAGGGCTGTTTTTACAACACCCGGGCCGCTGACGCCAACATTGATGATACAGTCTGCTTCTGTTACTCCGTGGAAAGCACCTGCCATGAAAGGATTGTCATCCGGAGCATTGCAGAATACCACCAGTTTCGCGCAGCCAAGGGAATCCTGCTCCTTGCTTGCCTGCGCTGTTTCCAGCACGATCTCGCCCATAAGCTTTACTGCGTTCATGTTAATTCCTGTTTTTGTGGAACCTACGTTTACAGAACTGCACACACGCTCTGTCTCTGCCAGAGCCTGAGGAATGGAACGGATAAGAAGTTCTTCTGCCGGAGTCATTCCCTTGCTTACAAGAGCGGAATAGCCTCCGATAAAATTAACGCCCACTGTTTTTGCTGCTCTGTCCAGTGTTTTTGCAATGGTGACAAAGTCCTGGCTGGTATGGCAGGCAGCGCCGCCTACCAGCGCGATCGGAGTAACGGAAATACGCTTGTTGACAATGGGGATCCCATATTCTGTAGCGATTTTATCTCCTGTTTCTACAAGATCCTTCGCATATTCTGTGATTTTCTTATAAATATTTTCATTTACCTTATCCAAATCGCTGTCAATGCAATCCAGAAGGCTGATTCCCATTGTGATGGTACGAACGTCAAGGTTCTCCTGTTCGATCATCTTATTGGTTTCATTTACTTCAAACATGTTAATCATAAGTAGGTGTCTCCTTAAATTCTGTGCATTTTATTGAAAATATCCTCGTGCTGGCAGTGGATCACTACGCCAATCTCATCTCCCAGAACTGTCAGTTCTTCTGCAAGAGCCGCGGTATCTTTCTGGCATGCACTGGCATCTGTTACCATCATCATATTAAAATAGCCCTGAACAATGGTCTGTGTGATATCAAGGATATTTACATTATGTTCTGCCAGATATGTACATACTCTGGCAATGATGCCTACTCCGTCATTTCCTACTACTGTGATAATTGTTTTTTTCATGGCTTTGTCCTTTCTATATGGTAACTGCTTCGGAAACAAAATCCCGTTTCGCTACCTGAATTTTAAAATCCTTTGATTTATAAGGGTTGTCTCCCAGTGTTACCTCTGAGCATACGGTTTCATAGGCAAGCTCTTCATAATTGTTTTCCCTGCTTAAATGTCCCAGAAAAACAGCTTTCATATTATCATGAAGGAGCCTGCAGAGAAGCCTTCCTGCATTTTCATTGGACAGATGTCCTCTGTCTCCCAGAATTCTCTGTTTCAGATAGTAGGGATATTTTCCTACCTGAAGCATCCGGATATCATGGTTGGCCTCCAGAAGAAGCGCATCCAGATTCTGAAGATTTTCAATAATATAGTCATTATATTTCCCAAGGTCCGTAGCAATACCTACAGAGCTTTCCCCACATTCCAGGCGATAGCCTACCGGCTGAGCCGCATCATGAGGAATGGTAAACGGATTGATTTTTAAATCCTTGATCTCAAATGTCTGATCCTCCCGGATTTCCCGGAATATCCCTTCCGGTATTTTTCCAAGGGACCCGCACCGCAGCATGGCATCTACGGTTCCGCCTGTAGCATAAATGGGAATGCCATACTTCCTGGCGATCACCCCCAGCCCTTTAATATGATCGGAATGCTCGTGAGTGATCAGGATGCCGTCAATGTCACGGCCGGTCAGATCCAGACTGTTCAGACCCTGCTCCATTTTTTTGCCACTGATCCCTATATCTACCAGAACATGAGCACATTCCGAGCCCACATAAATACAGTTTCCGCTGCTTCCGCTGGCTATACTGCAAAATCTCATAGTTTCTTTATCCCTTCATCGATCTGTATGTATGTCTCATCCAAAAGACCGTTATTTGTCACCACATAATCTGCATGTGAACGAAAATAAGCCTCTGACGCCTGACTGGCAATAATATTCTCTGCTTTCTGGCGGCTGTAGCCTCTGCTTTCCATAAGACGCTGTATCCGAACTTCCTGATCTGTATGAATATACCAGATCCTGTCGCAGATCGCGTCATAATGATCTTCAAGAAGAAGCGCGGCCTCCACAACAAAAAGACCGCGGCCATTTTTCCGCTCTTCCTCTATTCTCTCCAAAATGAAAGCCTTAACCGCCGGATGAATGATCTCATTCAGTCTGCAGCGCATTTGCTCATTACAGAATACTACATCTGATACAGCCTTACGGTCAATGGTTTTATCACTTTTTATGACTTTTTTTCCAAATAAACTGATCACCTGATCATAGCAGCGTCCGCCAGGTTCCATAACCTGGTGCCCTACCTGATCCGCCTGTATGACACAGGCAGACAAATGCTTTTCCAGGTAGTTCAGCACTGTGCTTTTGCCGGCTCCCACGCCTCCGGTGATTCCAATGATCTTCATAGTCTGATCTGTCATTTTGCCTCGTACCAGCTTTCTCCTTGATGCATGTCGATTTCAAGCTCCACAGCAAGCTGCGCAGCTCCCTTCATTTCCTCTTCCAGTATCCTGGACACTGCATCCACCTCGTCTTTTTTTGTCTCGATCAGCAGCTCATCATGAACCTGGAGAACCAGTCTGGACTTAAGACCTTCCCGGATCATTCTTGCATACACACGGTTCATGGCTATTTTAATGATGTCCGCTGCTGTTCCCTGAATCGGAGAATTCATAGCCACCCGCTCCCCGAAGGATCTCTGCATAAAGTTTCCTGATTTCAGCTCCGGAATGGGCCGTCTCCTGCCAAACATGGTAGAAACATATCCCTTTTCTTTTCCTTCATCAACCATCCGGTCGAGAAAAACTTTAATGCTGGGATAGGTCTCAAAATATTTCTCTATATATTCTGCCGCTTCTTTTCTTGTAATACTTAAATCCTGGCTGAGGCCAAAGGAGCTGATTCCATATACGATTCCGAAGTTTACTGCCTTTGCGTTTCTTCTCTGTAAATCTGTCACCTCATCATAGGGAACATGGAATACCTGAGAAGCGGTCAGTCTGTGGATATCCTCAGCTTCCCGATAAGCCTGGATCAGCTTTTCATCCCCGGACATATGAGCCAGCACACGAAGCTCGATCTGAGAATAGTCTGCGTCAAGGAACACAGACCCGTCCTCAGGCACAAATACCTTTCGGATCAGTCTTCCCAGCTCCATACGGACCGGGATATTCTGAAGATTCGGTTCTGTGCTGCTGATGCGTCCTGTGGCAGTGATCGTCTGATTAAAAGTAGAATGGATCCTTCCGTCTTCTTCAATTACTGCGCCAAGGCCGTCTGCATAGGTGGATTTCAGCTTTGTAAGCTGCCGGTATTCAAGAATATCATTTACAACAGGCTGCTCCGGAGCCAGTTTTTCCAGAATATCTGCCGCTGTGGAATATCCGGTTTTTGTCTTTCTTCCTCCCGGAATCCCCATTTTTTCAAAAAGTATTACTCCAAGCTGCTTCGGAGAGTTAATATTAAATTCCTCTCCCGCCTTTTCGTAGATCAGCTTTTCCAGCTCACGGATCCGGACGCTGAGTCTTTCGCCATATGCTTTCAGTTCCTCTCCTTTTACGCAGATTCCGCATTTTTCCATGGAATCCAGAGTAAATACAAGAGGAAGTTCAATGTCCGTATAAACCTGCCACATTCCTGTTTCCTTAAGCTCTGCCTCTGTTTTCTCCCTGGCAGCATAGGCAGTAAACGCCTGATAGCAGGCACAGATTCCCAGATTTTCGGAAGATTTTTCCCAGGCTTTTTCATACGTATCTTTTCCAAGAAGCTCTTCCCTGGATGGAATACTGATTCCTCCGATATACTCTCTGGCAATGTCCTCGTAAGTATAAGAGGATTTCAGAGGATTCAGAAGATAAGCCCCGATTCCAAGATCAAATACCCGTTCCGGTTCCAGCGATTCCACGTGCTTTAAAAGCATTTTAATATCCATGGCGCTGATCACTGTGGTTTCTCCCAGTTTTCTCAGCTTTTCACAAAGATATTCTCCTGACAGAAGCCCTTCTGCAGGAATATAATATACTTCTTCTTTTTCCAGCGCAAGTCCAAGGCCATATACATTGTTTTTGTCTGCAATCAGCGCAATTCCTGCCATAGAATTACGCGCAGCTTTTTCAAACAGAGCTTCCACGCCCGAAAGCTCACTGCACACAAAGAAATTCTGCTCTATGGTATTTTCCGGGACTGCTTCTGCGTCAAATCTGCCCAGAAGATTTTTAAACTCCAGTTTTCTGCACAGCTCATAGGCCTGCTGTGTATAAAGATTTCCAAGGCGCGCCTCTTCATAAGAGTATTCAAGAGGGCTTTCTGTATTGATGGTTGCCAGAGTTTTGCTTAAAACAGCCAGATCGTAGTGTTCTCTCATCGATTCTTTGGCCTTATTGGGTTTTATTTCTTCCAGATGCTCATGGGCGTTTTCTATTGAGCCAAACTGGGCAATGATCTTTGTGGCAGTTTTTTCGCCCACACCCGGAATCCCCGGGATATTGTCTGAAGAATCCCCCATCAGCGCCTTCAGTTCAATGATCTGAGACGGCGTTACCTGATATTTTTCCAGAACCTCTGCCGTGTGGAAATTCTCTATAGTCGTCTTGCCCTTTGAGGTTTTTGGAAGGCGGATCATTACCTTGTCCGTTGCAAGCTGAAGCAGATCCCTGTCTCCGGATAAAATCGTTACGTCCATGCCCTTCTGTTCACTTTTTCTGGCAAGTGTTCCCAGAAGATCATCTGCTTCATAGCCCGGCATGGAAACAGTTTTTACCCCCATAGCAGCGAGCATTTCCCTCATCAGAGGAACCTGCTCTACCAGTTCAGAGGGCATTCCCTTCCTTGTCCCCTTATATGCATCATAAAGCTTATGTCTGAATGTAGGCTCATGCAGATCAAATGCCACTGTCAGATAATCCGGTTTTTCCTCCTCCAGTATACGAAACATAATATTCAGAAATCCGTACACTGCTCCCGTATGCTTCCCCTCTGAATTCGTCAGATCGGGAAGTCCGTAAAAGGCACGGTTTAAAATACTGTGCCCGTCGATCAGTAAAATTTTTTCACTCAAACTGCTGTCCTCCTGAGATTGTCTTTTTACCAAAAATGTTTTATTTCAAAAAATATGAAAATAAAAAATATCACCAGCGCTGCTGTCAGAATCATTGTAAGGATTCCTCCGGCAAACTGTATTCCCCTTCTCTTGTGGATATTTCTTCTGGATCTGCGAATATCCTGCTCCAGAAGCTTCTGAAAATCAAGTACAGAACCGTCCTCCTGTTCATCCAGCTGCTGGGTTACTTTATTAACTATAAAATAAGTCTCCAGCTCGTCATAGCAGGAAGGACAATGCTCAATGTGATCCAGAAATTCTTCCAGCTCGTCTGTTTTCAGGGTATGGTTCATGTATCTTGCCACCATACTTTCTGCAGTACGGCAGTCCAGCTCAGATATCTGTCCTCTTCTGATCATCTAAATTCCCTCCTGTCCGCTTCTGATATCATACCATAAAAGAAGGTGATTCTCAACGAATTTCGCCGGAATCACCCTCTTATTTATGTGTTTATTCTTAAATACAAAGCCGTTATTCTTCTGTTATTTCCGGCGCTGCCGTCTGTGTTTTTTCCGGAGCATCATTTGTTTCCACAGCAGGAACAGGAGCATTCAGAATCTGCATAAACTCCTCTCCGGTAATGGTTTCATGCTCAAAAAGATACTGAGCCAGCTCATGAAGCTTTCCAATGTTGTCCTGAAGGATTTTCAGCGCCTTGTCATGCTGAGCTCTTACCAGTTCTACCACTTTTTTATCGATCAGTGTCTGTGTCTCAAAGGAGCAGGCAAGAGTTGCGTCTCCTCCAAGATACTGATTGCTTACATTCTGCATGGCAACCATGTCAAAGTCCTCGCTCATACCAAACTGTGAGATCATACCTCTGGCAATTTTTGTGGCCTGTTCAATATCATTGGAAGCGCCTGTGGTAATAGAGTGGAAAATCAGCTCTTCCGCGGCACGTCCTCCGGTAAAGGTGGCGATCTTGTTTTCCAGTTCCTCTTTTGACATCAGGAAATGTTCCTTTTCATCTACCTGCATGGTATATCCAAGAGCTCCTGAAGTACGCGGAATAATCGTGATCTTATGGACAGGCGCAGACTCTGTCTGTTTTGCCGCCACAAGAGCATGACCGATCTCATGATAGGAAACGATCAGCTTTTCCTTGTTGGAAAGCACACGGTTTTTCTTCTGATATCCGGCAATAACAACCTCAATACTCTCCTCAAAGTCTGCCTGAGTGGCAAACTTACGTCCATCGCGGACCGCACGGAGAGCTGCCTCATTGACAATATTTGCAAGCTCCGCGCCGGAAGCGCCGGCAGCAGCCTTTGCAATCTCATCAAAGCGGACAGTATCTGCAATTTTAATTTTTTTTGCGTGAACCTTAAGGATCTCTTCTCTTCCCTGAAGATCAGGAAGCTCTACCGGAATCCTTCTGTCAAAACGTCCCGGACGAAGAAGGGCCGGGTCAAGGGAATCCGGTCTGTTGGTAGCTGCCAGAATTACCACACCCTTAGAGCCGTCAAAACCATCCATCTCTGTCAGAAGCTGGTTAAGAGTCTGCTCACGCTCATCATTTCCGCCGGAAAATCCCGCGCCGTCACGTTTTTTACCAATGGTATCGATCTCATCGATAAACACGATACAGGGAGCCTTTTCATTGGCCTGCTTAAACAGATCACGAACCTTGGCAGCGCCCATACCTACAAACATTTCCACAAACTCAGAACCGGAAATAGAGAAAAACGGAACCTCCGCTTCGCCGGCAACTGCCTTGGCAAGAAGAGTCTTTCCTGTTCCGGGAGGGCCTACAAGAAGAGCGCCCTTTGGCATAGAAGCGCCGATTTCCGTATATTTCTGAGGATTGTGCAGATAATCCACGATTTCTGTCAGAAGCTCTTTTGCCTCATCCTCTCCTGCAACATCGGAAAATTTGATCCCTGTAGAAGATTTTACATATACTTTTGCGTTGCTTTTTCCAAAGGACATGGCGCCTCCGGGGCCGCCGTTTCCCATAGAAGACATCATTTTCCTGCTGAGCCAGCGTCCCAGGAAAATAAAAATTCCAATCGGGATCACATAGCTTAAGATCAGAGTAAAGAAAATGGACGGACTTTCCGGAAGTACCTCATCCATTACAACATCTGCCTCCAACAGACGATTTACAAGATCAGGATCATCCATCTGAACAGTCTTGCAGGTCAGTGTATTTCCTGTTTTCGGAGATTTTACCTCATAATAAATGTAGCCCTCTTCAATAGTCGCCCGGGTTACATTGCCCTTTTCCACACTTTTAATAAAAGTGGAATAATCTGTTTTTTCAATACTTCTCTCCTGAATAGCAGGCACAACCAGAATATTCAGAAGAACGATAATGACACCTACAATAATATAATATACATAAAGAGGTCTCTTGGTAGGCGTTTTACCAGGTTTTTTGTCGCCTAAATTCATATATTGTCTATCCTCCATCCCCGTTACATCATATCGGAATCACTTATCAGTATCTCCCAATATGTGCAAAGTTATTTACCTGATGTAACATACCACCTTTTCCGTCTGATTTCAATGTACTTCCTGTGAAATATTATTAATTTTTCATAAAAAAGAGTTTGGGATGTGCCGGATAGCCTCTGCAAACTGCTTTTCCGGTATTTAACTGCCAATCTGCCGTTTATGTTGCTGTTCACTCCGTTTATACCACCCCGGGTAACCGGTGTGTCATTTAAAGGACCTCATTTAAAGGACGGCATCTTTAAAATTTTTCTTGCAGAATTCTGTCTTTTGTGTTAATATAATTATCGGTTCATGTGCCGCTGTGGCGGAATTGGCAGACGCACTTGACTCAAAATCAAGCGGGTAACACCGTGCCGGTTCGAGTCCGGCCAGCGGCATTTGATAAAAAGAGAACGTATATTTCATTTTCGAAATGTACGTTCTCTTTTTCGTTGATTCTGTACTGAAACAGTTTCAATCCTCACCACAGCAGCAATCTTGTTATTACAGCAATGGATTCCTCTGTTTTGTAAAGCTTATTTTTTCATGACTGTTTTTCTTACAAATAAAAAACCGGTTTTTCTTCCTGTCCCCATCTGTTTCCCTTCAGATTCCCAGGGCAATCTCCATCATCTGAGAAAAGGAAGTCTGTCTCTCCTGAGCAGAAAGCGCCTCCTTTTTAAAAATATGATCGGAAATCGTCAGAATACCCAGAGCTTTCTTTCCTGCTCTTGCAGCATTCATATAAAGAGCCGCGCATTCCATTTCCGTACATAATACCCCCATGCTTCTCCATGCCGGAGCAGCAGCCGGATCTTCATTATAAAACAGATCTGAGGACAGCACGTTTCCCACATGGACAGGGATCTTTAATTCATGGGCTTTTTTTACTGCTTTATCCAGAAGCCCGTAGTCTGCCGTAGGCGCAAAAGTTCCCGGAAGGCAGTACTGATGAGCATAGGAGGAATCTGTACAGGCGCCAATAGCCAGAACCACATCTCTTACATTCACATGATCCTGAAGGGCTCCTGCGGACCCAATGCGAATGATCTCATCTACATCATAAAAATGAAACAGCTCATAGCTGTAAATACCCATGGAAGGCATTCCCATTCCGGCTCCCATAACAGAAATCTCCTGTCCATGATAAGTTCCTGTATAGCCCAGCATGTTTCTCACTGTATTAAAGCAGACCGGAGCTTCCAGATAAGTTTCTGCAATATATTTTGCCCGCAAAGGATCTCCCGGCATCAGAACTCTCCTGGCAATATCTCCTTTTTGCGCGGCATTATGCGGTGTTGGTATACTCATAGCTGTCCCTCCTTTTTTATATAAATCATATGCTTATTTTCGGTGGTCTTCCCGGATCAGCTGCCGGATCGCCCGGATTCCGACTCTCACAGCCATATCCGTGTCATAAATCAGAGGATTATCCATTCCCCTCTTTGCCCTCTCCTGATTTCCCAGAGCCAGAAAAGCTGCTCCGCAGCGAACCCTAAGATAATTTGCAACTATAAAAAGCGCAGCTGATTCCATTTCTGAGGCAAGGCATCCCAGCCGCAGCCATGCCTCCCATTTGTTCTGCAGCTCATAACTGACAGGCTTTATCTCCGGAGAATGTTGTCCGTAAAAAGAATCCTTACTCTGTACCACCCCTGTGTGAAACGTACAGCCAAGCTCTTCTGCAGCAGAGGCCAGCGCATTTGTCACATGAAAATCCGGTACTGCCGGAAATTCAATGGGCGCATATTCTTTGCTGGTTCCTTCCATACGTACAGCTCCGGTAGCGACTACAATATCGCCGCCTTTTACTGTCAGCTCCATTCCGCCGCAGGTACCTACTCTGATAAAAGTATCTGCTCCGCACTCCACCAGTTCCTCCATTGCAATGGCAGCAGAAGGCCCTCCGATTCCGGTGGAAGTAACGCTGACTTTTTCTCCGTCCAGATATCCCGTATAAGTGACAAACTCTCTGTTATTTGCGATCAGAACCGGATCATCAAAATACTTCGCTATGGAAGCGCAGCGTCCCGGATCTCCCGGCAGGATCACATACCTTCCGATTTCTCCTGCAGCCACCTGGATATGGTAGGCTTTTCCATCTGTTGAATATACCATAAAATCCCTCCTTACTTATATCCGGCAGTTTGCTCTTTTTATTCTGTCCAAAACTTTGTTTTTTCAAAACATAAAAGCTGCCAGAAAGCAAAAGAAGACCTGGCATCTGCCCGGTCTCCCTTTATTTTTATTTCAGTCTGTCTGCATCTTCGAGAAGCTTTTCATAAATCGGAAAGCAGTCAAAGGTGGCAAAATAATCCTTTGCAGTTTCTGCTCTTCGGATCATCTCAAAGCTTCCGTCCTCATGAAGAAGAATTTCTGCTGATTTCAGTTTTCCGTTATAATTATAGCCCATTGCAAAACCGTGAGCACCGGTATCGTGGATCACAAGAAGGTCTCCCTTGTCCACCTGCGGCAGATATCGGTCAATGGCAAATTTGTCATTATTCTCGCAGAGTGATCCTGTCACATCATAAAGATGGTCACAGGGCTGATCCTCCTTGCCCATAACCGTAATGTGATGATAGGCTCCGTACATGGCAGGACGCATCAGGTTTACCGCACAGGCATCCACTCCGATATACTCCTTATGAGTGTGTTTTTCGTGGATTGCTTTTGTAACAAGGCAGCCGTAAGGTCCCATCATAAAACGGCCCAGCTCCGTATAAATAGCAACATCTCCCATTCCTGCCGGAACAAGAACCTCTTCATAGACTTTACGCACACCCTCTCCGATCACGCGGATATCATTCGGCTTCTGATCCGGGCTGTATGGAATACCGATACCGCCGGAAAGATTAATAAAACTGATGTGCGCGCCGGTTTCCTTCTGAAGCTTCACTGCAAGCTCAAACATAACCTTTGCAAGCATTGGGTAATACTCATTTGTTACAGTATTGCTGGCAAGAAACGCATGAATACCAAAATTCTCCGCGCCTTTTTCTTTCAGAATACGGAATGCCTCAAAAATCTGATCTGTTGTCATTCCATACTTGGAATCCCCGGGATTATCCATAATATCATTGCTGATCTTGAACACACCGCCCGGATTGTAACGACAACTGATGGTTTTTGGAATTCTTCCTGCAGCACGCTCCACAGCCTCAATGTGAGTGATATCGTCCAAGTTGATAATTCCGCCAATCTCATCCGCATAACGGAACTCCTCTTCCGGTGTGTCATTGGAAGAAAACATGATATCTCCTTCCCTGCAGCCAAGAGCCTTTGCCATCATAAGCTCTGTCATGGAAGAACAGTCGCAGCCACAGCCATACTCCTGAAGGATCTGGATCAGATATGGATTGGGAGTTGCTTTTACCGCAAAAAACTCCTTAAATCCTTTGTTCCAGGCAAAGGCTTCCTTCAGCGCCTTTGCATTTTCGCGGATTCCTTTTTCATCATAAAGATGAAAAGGTGTAGGAAACTGCTCTTCAATTTCTTTTAATTTTTCCAGCGTAACAAATGGTCTTTTTTTCATAATAATTAACTCCTCGTTTGTCTCTTAAATATCTCCTCGTTTGTTTACTTCACATGCTGATGAGTAAACAGATGATCCTGACAGTATTCATAGTTTCCATTGCATTTGGAACAAAACCGGAATTCAAGATTCGGATCATCTAATTCTGTACGTCCGCAGATCGCACATTTATGTTTTGCCGCGCTTCCTGTAGAAGGATTCACACGACTCTGGGCCATAGCCTTCTGAAATTCTCTCCGTCTCTTCACTTCCTTCGGATTATACCGGCTGCCGCTAAGAGCAGTAAAGAAAAACAGGATAAAGTTCAGGAAAGAAGCAATGATCGGCACAGTCATAACCCAGGCTCCCACTCTGACATAAGTGATAATGTTATACAGGATAATCGCTCCGTACACCCATCCCATCCACTTCATCTTAATGGGGATCACGAACCACAGAAGGATCTGCATGTTCGGATAGCAGGCAGCATAGGCAAGAAATACAGACATGCTGACATAATAAGTGGTAAATACACCGCCTACCAGATACATTCTCCCTGTAATAAAGTAGGTCAGAAATGAAGCTGCAAGTACAAATAAAAGTCCTGAAAAAATATACAGGTTATAGCGGAACGTTCCCCAGGTACGCTCCAGAGAACTTCCTATGGGATAATAGAAAAAGAAAATGGAAATTGCAAACAACAGGAAGTTTCCTGTCTGCGGCGGGTAGATCACCCAGGTTACAAGTCTCCATATCTGTCCTTTCAGGATCATGGCCGGTTCCAGGCTGAGCATACTCAGCATACCGGGATTAATATACATCAAAAGATATCCCAGCACATAGCAAATCACCATATACATAGTAAGGTTCGGAATTCCGTATCTTCCATACTTTCGTTCCAGCTTGTCAATCCAATTCATAAACTCACTCAATCTCCTTTTTTATTCATTGACCGCGCTTTAAAAATATTTCTTTTTTGACAGCACAATTGCGGCGATCACACTGAGTGCTATGGATATCAGAATAACGATCAGGAATCCCCACTGAGTGCCGGAGAACGGCATTCCGGCAGCGTTAAGATTCATGCCGTAAGCACTGAAAATAATCGTAGGAATACTCATTACGATTGTGATCACAGATAATATCTTCATCACATCGTTCAGGTTGTTTGAAATAACAGAGGCAAATGCATCCATCATGCTTCTCAGAATGCCTCTGTAAATATTGGCCATTTCAATCGCCTGAGTATTTTCGATGATAACATCCTCCAGAAGCTCCGTATCCTCCGGATATTTTTTAATACTCTCCACCTTGATCAGCTTCTCCAGCACTGCTTCATTAGAACGCAGAGAAGTGGTAAAGTATACCAGTGATTTTTCCAGTTCCAGAAGCTCGATCAGTTCCTGATTTCTGGGAGAAAGATGAAGCTTTTCCTCCACCTGTTCACTTTTTTTATCTATAATACGAAGATAACGCAGGTACATACTGGCATTGCGGTACAGTATCTGCAGGATAAAACGTGTTTTCATATAGGTAAAAAAGTTTCTTACACGGCCTTCCATAAATCTTGTAAGAACCTGTGTATCCTCCAGACAAATGGTAAAAATCATTTTATCTGTTACTATAATACCGAGAGGGATGGTGCCGTACCAGTCCTTATCATTTCTCTCCTCGATCATAGGCACGTCAACCAGAATCAGCGTGTAATCATCTTCCACTTCAATACGGGAACGCTCTTCCTCATCCAGAGGGGCTCTGAGATCGTCTACCTCAATCTGAAACTGCTCCGAAATCTCAAAAATCTCCGTTGCTGTAGGATTCGTAAGAGCGATCCAGCAGCCATCCTGCGGTTCCTGTATTTCATGAATAGCACCTTCAGATGTCCGAAACATTCTAATCACGATTCTTTTCCCCTTTCCACTCTCTTTTTTCCATCCAGACCATCTGGTCTGAAAGTCCCTCATATATAAAAATACAGTATACATTATAAGTTGTGAACGGTTCTTTGTCAATTCATAAGACTTTTCATTAACAGGAAATTTACAATTTGAAAAAATCTGAATTTCGTACATAAGAAAGTACATTTTTGTGCTTATCGCAAACTTGTTCTTACATTATCTTTATGATATAATTAATTCCAGAAATCCGGCAGCGCAGCTGCCATCATCATTCAGGTAAAAACAGTCAGGCGCCGTAAAATCGTATGTTTTTACTGGTATGATATAAAATCTCCGTATGACACCCTCCGGAAGGGCTGCCATACATAAAAACAGGAGGCAACAGAATGGAAAACAAAAAATATGTGGCATATGTGGGAACCTACACTCATGGCTCCAGCAAGGGAATTCAGGTTTATGATGTAGATGTGGAAAACGGAACTCTCACAGAACGCAGCGAGGTAGAAGTACGGAACTCTTCCCATACAGCTCTCTCCAAAAACGGGCTTTTTCTTTATTCCATTGAAGACGAAGGAGTCGCTGTATTCAGACGTGATGCAAACGGTGACCTTGAAAGAATCAACAGTGTGGACATTGACGGAATGAGAGGCTGTTTTCTTTCCACTGACGTAGACGGTAAATATCTCTACGTAGCAGGATACCACGATGGAAAGGTAACCGTAGTACATACTCACCAGGACGGCCGACTGGGCAGTCTTATGGACGGAGTCTTTCATAAAGGTCTGGGCAGCGTAGCTGAACGTAATTTCCGTCCTCACGTAAACTGTGTCCGCCCCACGCCGGACAACAAATATCTCTGCGCAGTAGATAACGGAATTGATCAGGTAAAGGTTTACCGCATCAATAAAAGACGCCACAAACTGGAACTTGTGGATATCCTTCGTTGTCCCAGAGAAAGCGGCCCCAGAATCATCCGCTTCAGCGAGGACGGGCGATTCGCTTATATTCTTTTTGAGCTGAGCAATGAAATAAAAGTCTACAGTTATGACGGCAGCGGTATGACTCCGGAATTCGAGCTTCTCCAGAGTGTTTCCACTTTAAGCAAAGAACACGATCAGGATTCTTTCCACAATGCAGCTTCAGGACTTGCACTGGCACCTGACGGAAAACATCTTTTCTGTACAACAGCAGGGGAAAATACAGTTTCTATGTACGAGATCGATCCGGAAACAGGTCTTCTGGAAAAGAAGTTCACGCTTCCGATCAGCGGCGATTATCCCAAAGATCTGGTGATCTTCCCGGACAACCGTCATATTGCCATTGCCAATCACGCAAGCAATACCATCACTGTATTTGCAGTTGATTATGAAAAAAACATTATTGTCATGAACGACAGACCTCATAAAATCGAAACCCCTAACAACATTCATATCTGGGCTGTCCCGGACGAACAGTAAAACATAGCTCATTCATCCCCGTTTGCTTTTGCAGACGGGGATATTTTATGCCCCGGATATCTTTTAACCTGTCACAATGTCCAATCTCTGTTTTTGTAATCCTGATAAAAGCCAGAAGCACACATTTAATATCAATACCTGCTCCAGCTTCAGAGCCTGCTGTCTTAACAACAAATTCTTTCTTTTCAATGTTGCCTGCAAGCGGAATCATCATCTCTGAAAAACCTTGATTTTTACAGGAAACAAAAAGACCCTGACCTGCAGAAATCACGCCCCAAAAGGCAAACCTCTGCAAGATCAAGGTCTTTATCTTATACTGTCTGATTTGACAACCTTTTATTACTCTGCTTGGACACACAATGCACGATCAGCTCATGCATTGCCACAGGATTCTTCCCCGTGAAGCGTCTGCCGGAAGCCGACAGAATTCTTCAGAAAATCATCCCATGTATACACAGGATAAAGCCATTTCCCAGGATACGGGTTTTGCCCCAAAACAGGATATATGGCTTTGCCCTGTGACAAAATTTATCTTACGCGTTCTTCTCAGCGATAGCTGCCTGTGCTGCTGCCAGACGAGCGATCGGTACACGGAACGGTGAGCAGGATACATAGTTCAGGCCAATCTTATGGCAGAACTCTACGGAAGACGGATCTCCACCGTGCTCGCCACAGATACCTACATGAAGGTTCGGGTTAACCGGTTTTCCAAGTTTAATGGACATTTCCATAAGCTTGCCAACGCCAACCTGGTCGAGTTTTGCGAATGGATCGTTCTCAAAGATCTTAGCGTCATAGTATGCATCCAGGAACTTACCAGCGTCATCACGGGAGAATCCGTATGTCATCTGTGTAAGGTCGTTTGTACCGAAGCAGAAGAAGTCAGCTTCTTTAGCGATCTCGTCTGCAGTAAGAGCTGCTCTCGGGATCTCGATCATTGTACCAACTTCGTATTTCAGATCAACGCCTGCTGCTGCGATCTCAGCGTCTGCTGTCTCAACAACAAATTTCTTAACATATTTAAGCTCTTTGATGTCGCCTACAAGCGGAATCATGATCTCTGGGCAAACATTCCAGTCAGCGTGTGCTTTCTTAACATTGATAGCTGCACGGATAACTGCTTTTGTCTGCATCTTGGCGATTTCCGGATAAGTAACCGCAAGACGGCATCCACGATGACCCATCATCGGGTTGAACTCATGGAGAGAATCAATGATAGTCTTGATCTGCTCAACAGTTTTGCCCTGAGCGTCAGCAAGTTTCTTGATATCTTCCTCTGTAGTAGGAACGAACTCATGAAGCGGCGGATCCAGGAAACGGATAGTAACCGGGTTTCCTTCAAGAGCTTCATACAGTTTCTCAAAGTCTCCCTGCTGCTCCGGAAGGATCTTCTCAAGAGCTGCTTCTCTTTCTTCTACTGTCTCAGAGCAGATCATCTCACGGAAAGCGTCGATTCTGTCGCCTTCGAAGAACATATGCTCTGTACGGCAAAGACCAATACCTTCTGCGCCAAGCTCACGAGCTTTTTTAGCGTCAGCCGGAGTATCAGCGTTTGTACGAACCTTGAGTGTTCTGTATTTGTCAGCCCATCCCATGATTCTTCCGAACTCACCAGCGATTGTAGCGTCTACAGTCGGAATAATTCCGTCGTAGATGTTACCTGTGGAACCGTCAAGGGAGATGCTGTCTCCTTCGTGGAACTCTTTGCCGGCAAGTGTAAATTTCTTATTCTCTTCATCCATAGCGATCTCGCCGCATCCGGATACACAGCAGGTACCCATACCACGAGCAACAACTGCTGCGTGAGATGTCATACCGCCACGAACTGTCAGGATACCCTGAGCAGATTTCATACCAGTGATGTCTTCCGGAGAAGTCTCAAGACGAACAAGAACAACTTTCTCGCCTCTTGCAGCCCACTCTACAGCATCATCAGCTGTGAATACAATTTTACCGCATGCAGCTCCCGGAGAAGCGCCAAGTGCTTTTGCCATCGGTGTAGCAGCTTTCAGAGCCTGAGCGTCGAACTGCGGATGAAGCAGTGTGTCAAGGTTACGAGGATCGATCATTGCTACAGCTTCCTCTTCTGTTCTCATTCCCTCGTCAACAAGGTCACAAGCAATCTTCAGAGCAGCCTGAGCAGTTCTCTTACCGTTACGTGTCTGAAGCATATACAGTTTACCATGCTCTACAGTAAACTCCATATCCTGCATGTCTCTGTAGTGTTTTTCAAGAGTATTGCATACATTCTTGAACTCTACGAATGCTTCCGGGAATTTCTCTTCCATCTCGGAGATGTGCATTGGTGTACGAACACCGGCAACAACGTCCTCACCCTGAGCGTTTGTAAGGAACTCACCGAACAGACCATTCTCACCTGTAGCCGGGTCACGTGTGAAGGCAACACCTGTACCACAGTCATCACCCATGTTACCGAATGCCATCATCTGTACGTTTACAGCAGTACCCCAGGAATATGGGATATCGTTGTCACGACGATATACGTTTGCTCTCGGGTTGTCCCAGGAACGGAATACAGCTTTGATAGCTCCCATTAACTGCTCCTTCGGATCAGACGGAAAATCAGCGCCGATTTTTTCTTTATATTCAGCCTTAAACTGATTAGCAAGAGTTTCAAGATCTTCAGCAGTAAGCTCAACGTCCTGAGTTACGCCCTTCTCTTCTTTCATTTTGTCGATCAGCTCTTCAAAATATTTCTTGCCAACTTCCATAACTACGTCAGAGTACATCTGGATGAATCTTCTGTAGCAGTCCCAAGCCCAACGTGGGTTGTTGGATTTTTCAGCTAAAGTATGAACAACTTCTTCATTTAAACCAAGGTTCAGGATAGTATCCATCATACCTGGCATAGATGCTCTTGCACCAGAACGAACGGAAACAAGCAGAGGATTTTCTTTGTCACCGAATTTCTTTCCGGTAACTCCTTCCATTTTGGTGATTGCTTCCATGATCTGAGCCATGATCTCATCGTTGATCTGTCTTCCGTCTTCATAGTACTGTGTGCAGGCTTCTGTTGTGATTGTGAAGCCCTGCGGTACAGGAAGACCCAGGCTTGTCATTTCAGCAAGGTTGGCACCTTTACCACCCAGAAGGTTTCTCATAGTAGCGTTACCTTCTGTAAACATGTAAACCCATTTTGCCATTTTACATTTTCCTCCTAAATTTTTGTTCTTTAAACATAAAAATATGTTTTTATACGCACATAGTTATTGTATAGATTTCTTTCCAAATAGTCAAGGACAAACTCAAAAAAAGGGGGAAAAACTATCATTTCCCCCCTTGCGCTCGTATCATGTCAGCGTTTTTTCTTCATATTCAGTACAAGATGTCTTGGAAGACCGTTCACCATGATTGGCTGATAATCTCCCTGGATCAGCGGTTTGATATAATCAATAAAGTCCTCTGTCACGTAAGAGCCGTCTCTTGTCATCCAGTTTCTTGGAACCAGTTTTTCCTCATTGGCAATGCGGTGCACATCATAAATACCTGTTTTTGCCATATACGGATCATCGGAAACACGGTCGATGACCACCATTTTGCCGGTATCTCCTTCGTCTGCGGCCTTTACTGCAGCGCCTCCCACCATAAACGCCTCGTCAATATCTGTCCGGGAAGCCATATGGGATGCGCTTCTCTGAAGTGTGGAGAACTCTACGGCCCTGGTTTTGCAGCCGCACTCTCCTGCCAGGAAGTTTGCCAGATACGCAGCGGTTCCCTGAAGCTGTTTATGTCCGAAGTTGTCCACGTAATCGCTGGAGCTTCCCAGCTCGCAGACATAACGCCCGTCAGCTAGCTTGATTCCTTCAGACACCGCAATGACAACAGAATCCTTTTTCGTCAGCAGATCTTTGACCTTTGCCAGGAACTTCTCCACATCAAAAGGAATTTCCGGAAGATAAATAAGATCCGGGCCTTCGCAGTCCTCTGTTTTTGCAAGAGCAGCCGCTCCGGTAAGCCAGCCTGCATTTCGTCCCATGATCTCCATAATAGTGATCATCTTTTTCTTGTAGGTCAGACCTTCCGCATCGCGGATCACCTCTTTTGTGGAGGCTCCTATGTATTTTGCCGCGCTGCCAAATCCCGGAGTATGGTCTGTGAGAGCCAGATCATTGTCAATTGTTTTTGGCACACCGATAAATTTCTGCTTCTGTCCGGTAAGAATGGCATAATCCGACAGCTTTTTAATGGTATCCATGGAATCATTACCGCCAATATAAATAAACGTATCAATACTCAGCTTATTCAGAATTCCAAACAGTTTCTCATAAATGTCTCTGTCTTCGTGTATTTCCGGAAGCTTGTAACGGCAGGAACCAAGAAATGCAGACGGAGTTCTTTTCAGAAGCTCAATATCCAGTTCCGAATGAATCTGTGTAGACAGATCCACATACTGCTCATCCAGAAGTCCCTGTACTCCGTGAAGCATTCCGTACACCTTGTCAAAGCCTCGTTCAATGGCATTTTTATAAACGCCTGCCAGACTGGAATTAATTACAGAGGTGGGCCCTCCTGACTGTCCTACGATGATGTTTCTTTTTTTTGCCATATTCTGTTCCTCCTGTACAACAACCTATAATTGTTAATTTTAACAATATATATTCATTTCGTCAAGCTTATATTATATATTTTGCATATAATATTGTTTGATTTCAAATTATACATAGTCAAAATACACATCTTCGCAGGAAACAAAAAGCAATCCAAAAGACAATATTGCATATATTATTCCGACACTGATTCTTGTTTCTCTGCTATTTCAACAATTTCATTCAGAGAAAGAGTATTTCCCTTATTGCTGTTGGAATTCCGGAGGAAACGACATGCAAAATCTATTTAAAAAAGGCTCCCAAAATGCAGTAACAGGGCAGGTTTCCTAAAGAATCCCACCCAAAAACCTGACACAGAACCTAAAAAAGCTCCAAAATACAAAAAAACAGGGCAGTTTCCTAAAGAATCCCACCCCAAAACCTGACACATAGTCTAAAAAAGCTCCAAAATACAAAAAACAGGGCAGTATCCCAAAGAATACCGCCCCGGCTGTTGACATCATGTCCTGTTATTTTTTATTAAAATGTAAACTTGTCTGCAAAGTAAGCATCCAGCTCATCGATCTTCACGCGAACCTGCTCCATGGTATCACGGTCGCGGACAGTTACTGCGCCGTCTGTCTCGGAATCAAAGTCATAGGTTACGCAGAACGGAGTTCCGATCTCATCCTGTCTTCTGTAACGCTTTCCGATATTTCCACGGTCGTCATACTCGCAGTTGTATTTTTTAGAAAGCTGCTGATAGATCTTCTCAGCGCCTTCATTCAGCTTCTTGGAAAGAGGAAGCACACCGATCTTCACCGGAGCAAGCACCGGATGGAAACGAAGCACGGTACGCACATCATTTTTCTCAGCGTCAAGAACCTCTTCATCATATGCGCTGCACAGGAATGCAAGCACCATACGGTCAGCTCCCAGTGACGGCTCAATCACATATGGAATATATTTCTGCTTCTTCTCATCGTCAAAGTAAGTCAGATCCTGACCGGAAACATTCTGATGCTGTGTCAGGTCATAGTCTGTTCTGTCAGCAATACCCCACAGTTCTCCCCAGCCAAACGGGAACAGGAACTCCACGTCTGTGGTAGCCTTGCTGTAGAAGCTCAGCTCTTCCTGATCGTGGTCGCGATAACGTACCTCATCCTCTTTAAGACCCAGAGAACTGAGCCAGTCAAGGCAGAACTGCTTCCAGTATGCAAACCATTCAAGGTCTGTATCCGGCTCACAGAAAAATTCCAGCTCCATCTGCTCAAACTCACGGGTACGGAAGGTAAAGTTTCCAGGAGTGATCTCATTACGGAAAGATTTACCGATCTGTCCGATTCCAAATGGAATTTTCTTTCTGGAGGTTCTCTGTACATTCTTAAAGTTTACGAAAATACCCTGCGCGGTTTCCGGACGAAGGTATACGGTATTTTTTGCATCCTCAGTTACACCCTGGAAGGTCTTGAACATCAGGTTAAACTGACGGATGTCTGTAAAGTTATGTTTGCCGCAGCTTGGGCAGGGAACCTGATGCTCTTTGATAAATTCCATCATCTGTTCCTGAGACCAGGAATCTACGCTTCCTTCAATCTCGATCCCATGCTCTGCACAGTAGTCCTCGATCAGCTTATCTGCACGGAAACGCTCATGGCACTCCTTACAGTCCATCAGAGGATCAGAAAATCCGCCCAGGTGACCGGAAGCTACCCATGTCTGAGGATTCATAAGAATCGCACAGTCTACGCCTACATTGTAGGGAGACTCCTGAATAAATTTCTGCCACCACGCTCTTTTTACGTTGTTTTTCAGCTCCACACCCAGGTTTCCATAGTCCCAGGTATTTGCCAGACCACCGTAAATCTCAGAGCCCGGATAGACGAATCCTCTGGCTTTTGCCAGAGCAACAATTTTTTCCATTGTTTTTTCCATAATTATTCTCCTAAATTTTTCAATGTTCTTAACTGCCTGGTCTCCCCTGCAGTTATCAATGCTCTCATTATACTAGCATCCTTCTGCTTTTTCAACAGATTTCCACCCATTTTTCTTCCGGATAATCCACTACAACGCAGTCATTGTGATAAGTCCGTTCCGGAAGAACGATCATCACATGAGCCAGCTCTTTATTTACAGGAATCGCGCTTAAATGCCATACTCCTGTATGAAGAAGCACCATAGTTCCCTTTGGCACAAGAAAAGCCTCTGTCAGTTCCGGTACAGGCTCCTTTCCGGCAGGCGCCACATGGACGATCACATCATCATCCAGACAGAGTACGCCTTCCTGTGTATAGTTGTGATATTCTGCTGCTGAGACGATCATTTTTTCCGGTTTATGTATCAGAAGCGGCGAAAAAGTCATCTGCATGCTTCCTGAACTGTGCATTCTCAGTCTGTCCTGATAAAAATCTCCCAGGCTGTAGCCTTCAGGGTTCATAAAATCTGTAAAACTTCCAAATTCTTTAAAACTTTCTGCTGTAAGTGTTTTTACCTTGATCTGCTTCATAAAAATCCCTCCCGCTGATTTTTCTTTATAGTTTTGCTTTTATTTCATGATTTCCAGAATTTCCAGACTCTTAAATTTCCGGTCTGTGTTTCTGTCAACATATCTGTGAACGATCCGCTCCAGCTCTGCCAGAACCTCTTCACTGACTGTAAAGGTGTAAAGCTTTCCCATTGGCGCACTGACAATGTAGCGCATGGCATAAAGAGCCGCCCCGGAGATCCTCACTGCATCCCTCTGACCTTTTGCGCAGGAACCGCACAGAATACCGTGATGCTCCTGAGAAAAAAAACAGTCGTTTTCCGGAACCTCATCTCTGGCACAGCAGGCGCAGGAAGCAAGCTCAGGACAGTACCCTTCCTCAGCCATGGCCCGCAGTTCAAACACACAGCGGATCAGGGAATCCTTTACATGAGGATTCAGAAGGGCTTTTACTGTCACATAGAGAAGATTCATCATTTCTCTTTCGTCTGTTCCTTCCTGCCCGAAATAATCTGCCAACTCCAGAAAATAATACCCATAATAAATCCCCGGCTGCATGGCCGCCAGTTCCATAAAATGATGAGTTACATTTACCTGATTCAGGTTATAGCTGCTTCTTCCCTCATAAAGAGTAAAGCTTCCGAACACAAAAGGCTCTGCTGCTGCCATAAAAGGGCTGTTCAGCCTTCTGGCTCCTCTGACAAAGGCAGAAATCTTTCCTCTTTCTCTTGTAAGGAGCACGATCCTTTTGTCGTACTCCCCGATGGGCATGGCAGATATCACAACACCCTGCACAGTAATCAGGTCACTCATGATCAGATTTCCTTTTTATCATATCCAAAGTTTTTGATCAGAAAATCACTGTCCCGCCAGTCTTTTTTTACCTTGACCCAAAGCTTCAGGTTCACCTTTGCATCCAGCATCCGCTCCAGCTCAAACCTTGCGTTGCTTCCGATCTTTTTCAGCATGCTTCCCTGCTTTCCGATAATAATTCCCTTGTGAGAATCCCTCTCGCAGATGATGGTTGCGTCAATATCCACCAGACGGCTTTTGCCCGGACGCTCCTTCATGCGGTCAATAGCCACCGCGATTCCGTGAGGGATCTCCGCATCCAGAGCATGAAGCGCCTTTTCGCGGATGATCTCTGCCGCGATCTGTCTCTGCGGCTGGTCTGTTACCGTATCCTCATCATAAAACATAGGACCGTAGGGAAGGTATTTGAGAATACTGGGGATGATATCCTCTGTATTTACACCACGCAGCGCAGAAACAGGAATGATCTCATCAAAATGGTAAAGCTTCCGGTAGGTGTCAATGGCCTTTGCGATCTCCTCCCGGTCAACGGTATCCACTTTATTGATGATCAGAAGCACCGGAAGATGAAGGCTTCCCAGCTGCTCTGCAATATGACGCTCTCCTGCTCCGATAAAGGTGGTTGGCTCTACCAGCCAGAGGATCACATCCACATCCTTCAGAGTACGCTCTGCCACCTGGACCATGTACTCTCCCAGCTTGTTTTTTGCCTTGTGGATTCCCGGAGTATCCAGAAATACAATCTGTCCGTCCTCACAGGTATAAACAGTCTGGATCCTGTTTCTGGTGGTCTGAGGTTTTTTGGATGTTATGGCGATCTTCTGGCCGATCAGATGATTCATCAGAGTGGATTTCCCCACATTGGGACGGCCGATAATGGCTGCAAAGCCTGATTTAAAGTTTTCTTTCATATAAAAATTGTCCCTGCTTTCTTCTGTACTTGTCAGCAGGAAATCAGAGATTTTACCTCTTTAAAGATTTCCCGTTCTTTTTCAATGGCTGTTTCACTTCCGACAACACATACCGCATCATCGGAAAGGATCGCTTCGATCAGTGGAGCAAGTCCGCGGATATCCTCTACGTCTGCGCCAAGGATCTGATTTCTCTCTTTCTGCATCATTTCCTCTGTAACGCCGCAGAACCAGGCAGTTTTGGAAATACTTCCCTGCATCTGAGGTGTTCTGGGAACATCCTTTCCGCTTATGGTACCGATAATATATTTTGTCATTTCCCGCTCATCTGCCTGGAAATCACGGACATAAGCCGGAATTCCCTCATAAGCATCCAGGGTACGTTTCAGATGGGGATCTCTGTAGGAAACAAAATAGCTTTCCCCGCTTCTCTTAAAGCCACTCATACATCCATAAGCTCCGCCTTTTACACGAAGGTTCATCCAGAGATAATCATAGCTCAAAATCACTTTCAGAATATCCAGAGCGCCTGTGTATTCATAGCCTTTTTTGCGGAAGTTTCCGGTACGGGCTACATACTGAACCTGTCCGGAGGTGGTAAATCCCTCGTTTTTCTTTTCACAGCTTATGGATTTTTCTGCGATGCCAACAGGTTCTGTATGAAGCGTATGCTTCAGAGCCTTCACCTGCTTCATGATCTCATCCAGAGACTCCCTTTCTCCTGTATAACTGATCTTCAGATATTCCGGCCGGAGAATTTCCGTCATAAGAGAATTCAGCTCTTTTACAAGCTCCTCTTTTCTGGTGTCAAAATTCTTTTCCAGCTCCTCGATAAACTGATAATAGGCAATACCGGACATTCCCTCCTGGAAAGCCGCCATAGGCGAGCTGTAGGAAGCGCCCCGAAGAACCGCTGTGCAGTGTCCTGCACTTACCAGATTTGCCTGAGCTCTGGATTTTACTCTTGCAATGATCTCGTAGAGACGTTTGGTATCCTCCAGGCTGGAAGTATTCAGGATCTCCCTGATCATACGGAACAGAACGTCAATTTTCGGATACATTACCTTTCCTCTTACAGAGAACATGGCGTCATAGTCCTCTGTAGAGTCCACATGATCAAACACCTCTATTCCAATGTTGATACCGCCGGTCTCGGCATTGATCTCATTGGACAGCTCTCCGTAGGTATAATGAGCAGTGTCTACATATCCAAGAACAGACTTCAGAAGACCCAGATATGGGACTTTTTCCGGTGCAAGGTTTTTAAGATCAAACATCAGGTCAAGGTATGCGATTCCGTTGGTGGGCACCTCATGGTAAAGGAACAGGCTGCCGTCCACATCCAGCGGTTCATTGGAAAAACCTGCTGCCTCTTTACGGATATCTTCCCTTTTCAGCATGGGAATACATTTTTCCGCACCCGGCTCCTCAGGCGCTTCCTGATAAGCCTCCAGATCCTTTGTTTTCTGTACCAGCGCTTCTCTTTCTTCCG